>JBFKTM010000298.1:0-4832 GCA_041636295.1 Oleiphilaceae bacterium | reverse complement strand
CTAATGTAAAAACATTTAGCCCTTGCTTTATTTTAATAATTCAGGAGGAAGTCGAGGTGGGCCAGGAAGTTGCGGAAGCTGATCGTTTATCTCCAACCAAGGCTCTTTGCTTTGGGTCCATATATGAGCAACCGGCTGAAACAGGCTCTCATCGTTCAATGTTGATGCGGGAAGGCCAACAATGTTGCTCAGTGCGTGAATTCGGGTATAAACCACGGTTCCACAGTTAACGCAGCGATGGTGCTCTAGCGGAGCACCCGAGCCACCTGTTTCACAATACTGGTGGCTCTCGCCAGTAAGGTTCAGACTATCTAACCACCCCATAACAAAACTGGTGCAGGGTGAGCTATTGCGCCGCCGACACTCTGTGCAGTGGCAGTAGGCGGCGTACACAGGGGGTTTATTTAGTTGATAAGCAAGCTGGCCGCAACGGCACCCACCTTTCGTTATAGTCATTAGAAAAAACCTTATTGCGTGATCGATTAAGCGATAGTAACCCATTTAGATACACGCTGGCAGTCTGTGACTAATATTGGGGGCTAACTATCCCCATTGGCACGGCCGTTATGAATTTTCCTTCAACATTGATACAAACTCTCTGGCAAAGGTATGGCAGTCTCCTGGCCAGCGTGCAGAGAGATAGTTCCCGTCACGGACTACACAAACAGGGCCTCCCCCACCCGGATTATCCCGATAAGGTAACAGCGGGCCACGTCGAAAATTCGCCGCGCGATGCATATTTGCTTTGACTTCATCTTCTACCGAAACCGAGTAGGTCCGGTAATAACTCCCCAATTTGGGCCGCGTACTATACCAGGCAAACAGCTCCATCCATTTAGGCAGTGCCGTAGTTTTTCTCTCATATAAAACCGAGACGCCCGTTACCGGGTCAATGGATCGGGCGATCAAAACAACACCGTGACATACTGCAGCAACCGGGATATTTTTTTGAAAGGTCGCCGCAACCAACCGTTTCGCCTCGTCACACTCCAGCAACGTTTTCATCCCCTGTGCATGACCACCTGGAACCAAAACACCTTCAATATTCTCAAGCGACACATCATCAATTTTTAGCGGCGTTTGAAAAGCTTCAGAGCCAATCATCTTGTTATAGATGAGCAAATCTTTTTTTCGAGTCATAAAGAATGGCGAGAGTATGCCAAACCCGGTATCCGTGAGTCGCTTATCGGCGTATGCGATATTGCCCGATGGTGTTGCAAACACGACCTCAAACTGCGCATTTACCAAGGCTTGCCAAGGAACGCTTGATTCGGTTGGATCATAGTCTGAATCTGGTAACAGTATTAAAATCACGGCTATGCCTCCCTTGTACCGACACCGTACAAACGCTTATTGTTATCAATCTCACGGGCAGTCTTAAGCCCTTTGTCTCGCAATACACAAAACTTTGCATTTGGCGCCATATTTACTTAGTCTGAAACAACTTTACTGACCACCTCCCCATACACCGCAGCCTGGCAATGATTCATGTCGAAACAAAAATCGGTTATCCGAAGTTATGTTCAAACCTTAATTGACACGACACTCAGCCAAGGCGTATCGCTTAACCAGTTGCTCGAAAGCTTGCCGATATCACAAGAAGAGCTGGACAACCCCAACTTCCGGTTAGATATGCAAGCCATGACAAACCTCTGGCTGCGAGCGGTTGAGCTTACTGGCAATCCTCATCTTGGCTTACAGCTGGGTGAACAGGTACAGCTCGGGTCATTGCATGCCTTTGGCCCCATAGCAATGAACTGCCCGACACTACAGGTGGCGCTCGATTCGATGGTTCAATATGCCAGAATTGTCAGTGATGGCGGAGACCTCTCCTATCAACTAAACAGGAGTGTTTGCCATATTCGATATACACCAAACGAGAGTAATGTACTCCCAATTACCCGCTATCAAGTAGAAGGGGTCATTTCAACGCTGGTTCACGTTGCCCGAATGATCGCGTCTAGAGAAATTACTCCTGTCGCAATCCATTTATCCCACCCTTCACCAACAACATTAACTGAATATCAACGGGTATTTCGTTGTCCGGTGCACTTTGGTGAAGCTGCAAATGAGATTATTCTGGACTCGTCTGACTTGGCCTTACCGGTAAAATTCGCCGACCCTTCGCTGTTGGCCTATCATGAGTCACTCGCAAAAAAAATCTTAAGCGCCTTATCAGAAACAGATAATCTCACCGGCCAGGTCAAACAGATCATTCATGAAGTGGGTCCGGGCGTGTGCACACCACTGATCACAGCCCAGAAACTCAATCAATCATTACGCTCAGTGCAACGAAAACTGAAACAAGAGAGTACCAGCTACCAATCGCTGCTAGACAGTTATCGCAAGGATCAGTCAGAACACCTTTTAACTCATTCCACATGGTCAATTGCTAAAATTGCAGAGCACTTAGGCTACTTGAACCTCAGCAGTTACCACCGGGCGTTTCAACGCTGGTATAACATGACACCGGCTAAATTTAGAATATTAGCACTGAAAAAGAGTTAGCCCTGTTGCAGGCTTAAGGTTGGCTTTAACACAATGCAGGGAGTGCTTATGTATTTCCATAAATTCGCCATTCTTACCAATGACGTCCAAAACTAAAAGAGGCAGGACCTAACTACCAGGAGACATTCCAACTCAGTCCAACCTCTTTTGTTTGGATTTTAGTGACCCTATGTTAGCGACTATCTAATTAGATCCAAAAAAGTTATTTTTATAGTCACTAGCCCTTAACCATTCCTGACGATGCTTGGGCAGTGCCATCTCCCTCATCATCTGCTCCATAGCTCTGTGCTCTTCTTCAGTCATGGGTTCTGCCATCTCCCCCGGCATAGCACCCGCCGCTGTCGGCTCTAGAAGATTGATTAATTCTTCAATATCGTTTGCCTGCCACTGCTCCACCGGAATATCACTGCGACGATCAGCAAGTGAGTCCGCTGGCAACATCTGGGACTGCATCAGCATAAAAATAGCCACTGACAGGGCACATAGTTTATCCATACTTAAACGCATGATCCTACCCTCTTCAATTTAGCTGTAATAATAAGATCAAAAATGGATTATCCTAACCGCAAACACCGACTCCAAATAATCTTACGGCGTTCGATAAAAGTATAGTTCAGTATCTCTCGGCTAAACGCCCAAGCTAGGAAGCTGTTTATACTGTTTGGGACTATAAGCCACCGTTGAAAAAATAAAATCATAGAACTAAAACGGTGTTTTACTACCCTACACTCAGATAGACAGACTACGCATTTCTATTGCTGTGAGAGTCAAACAACTGCCCCTTTCGTTCGCTCTTATAGCAATATGTTTGACGAGCGTCCATCCACCACCAACGTTCTTTGGTTCACGCCATCTGGCTGCCAACATATAGCCATCATGGGATGCACCCTCCTAGTAACGAAACACAAAGTGAATATAAATATGAAGTCAACTTCGGCAGGTTTAGATCGATTAAGAGTTAACTGGCAAGTGTATGCGCTGAGATAGAATTTTGAATAAATTGAAGGGCATCGCCTTTTATCGTAGACCGTTTGATAACACCCGATAGCCATGCCCACTAGGGGGGTTAAGCTTGTCCTTGACTTACAAAGCCTGAAACGACAAAGCCCCTTAACAGCGGGGCTTTGTCGTTTCAGATAAAAAGCTAATGTAACTTACTTACTTCGTTTGCTGCGCGACAACGACAATCCAATCAAACCTAGCCCTAAAAGCGCGAGTGTAGCAGGCTCAGGAACCGAAGCGGCTGCGTCAAGGTTGCCTTGTGTCAGAGGTTTCCACTCCATTCCATCCGTTGAAAACCTGAAGCTGCTAGGGCCATTACAACAGCTCTCGGCCCAGTAAAGCGATAATGTATGGCTGCCTGCCGTTAATGTATTGTCAAACGCATGCATCACATCATTATTGCGCCAGCTACCCGCCCACCACAAGTCATCGGTGCGCTGGCTGATTAACTGACCATCCAGATAGAGTGAGGCACCAAACCCAGCATCAAGGCCCGCTTCAAAACTCCACAAGCCGTCACTAGCCATATCAAAATCGACCGTTAAAAGACTCAATGTATTTTTACCGGAACGGTAGCCGTCAAACGAGTTCAACTCAAGATGAGTTATCGCAGAAGTCTGATTAGCCCAGGTTGTGCGAAAATCGGTATTATCGATTGAAGAAGTAATGGCTCGCGTATCAATCGAAATTAGAGAGGCAGTTGCCGTAGCACTAAATACTATAGACGCAGCAGCACACAAAGATAAAAAAAGTTTATTCATAAAACACTAACTTCTCATATAGTGGATAAATAGAATACGAAACATTCAAGGCAATAATAGAGCCACATTTATAACACACTGTATTTATTGTTTTTTATAAACACAGATATATGCTAGTGTAATATTTGCTGACACTTTAAGGCTTTTAATGAATAAAAGCCTATACACTAGCGGCTAATTAGTTCTTATCCAGAAACGACTATTTTTAGCGTAGGTCGGGTTTTAACCCGACAATGATTACCCTTAAGATACTGATTTTTTCGAGTTACCAAAAGTAGGCGCTTTAGGCGAAACCCTACCTACAACGGAACATATTTTAATTGTTCGGTATTTCCTGATACGAACTAATTAAAGCGCCAAAGGAAGCCCAAAAAGAGAGAACCCCGTTGCCAGTGTTACTCCACTCACTAAAGGTAGTTCAACAGCAACACCCGTTGCGATAGGGGCACTCATGGAAATTCTTTGAATTGCCTGCAATGAAGCTTCTGACGCCAATTGAAGTTCCATTCCATGCTTCAGCGTTTCTTCAAGCAACGCGACTTCCTCTGAGTCTTGCTTTTG
>JBFKTM010000297.1:0-4840 GCA_041636295.1 Oleiphilaceae bacterium | reverse complement strand
CTGGCCACCGGTATGGACGGCAACAATGCGACTACCTCTTTCAAATACCCCCTTTTTAATCTGGTCAAAAACCCCGTACAGCATTTTCCCGGTATAAACAGGCTCTAGTGGAATATTAAATGCTGCTTCAAACTGCCTTATAAACGCGATCAATTCAGGGCGAACTTTTGCAAACCCACCAAAATGATAGTCATGATTGATCTGCCAAGGAGCCCCCTCTGCCATCTCATACTCCTGTTGATAGCGCCTTAACAGACTTTCGATTTCAGACGTCATATAGTCAGCACCTTTTAACGCGCTAAAGCCAATACACTGATCGGCAACACCCATTCCAAGTGTGAGCCCGGCGATTGTCCCCCCCGAGCCCACGGCACAACACAGGTAGTCACATTTCCCCAATGTTTCGTATATGGTATCTGCGACCTCTGACATCCCCTTAAGCGCTAGTAGATTACTACCACCTTCCGGTACTAAGTAGAAAGATCCTAACCGCTCTTCAAGCATATGAAGGAACGAGGCTGTTGTTTTTTCTCTATATTGCACTCGCGTAACAGGCAAAAAAGACATATTCCAAGCTTCACAATCACTTAGCGTCGGATTGAGAGGATAAAGCACTTCCCCCCTGACCACACCGGTAGATGCTACCCCCAGATAACTGCACGCCGCTGCCAGCGCATGAAGGTGATTTGAAAACGCACCACCAAAACTAACAATGTGTGAATACCCTGACTGATGGGCCTGAATTAAGTTATATTTGAGTTTGAACCATTTGTTGCCGGAGATATATGGGTGCACCAGATCAAGACGGGCAACCCATAACTCAACCCCCTGCGATGTCAGTATTTTGTCTTCAATTTTAGTCAACGGAATCGACTTTGGCTCCATCAACCAATCAATTGATTTAGCCATAGGCGAGCTTGATCCAATCAATGGTTACACAACTAGTTAGTGGTTAAATTGTTAAAAAATCATTACTGACCATGTACGAATCTCTAACAATGGATTGTCTGCCAGCTAAAGGTTTTGGTGCTTCTTACACCGATTACTAATGCCAAGTTCAAAATCACCCGGATTACTCACTGACGATAGCGTCTCTCCACACAACTCCCCTCCAGATTCCTGGTAATTGCAAACAGGGCTTTCCTGATGATCAAGCCACTTTCGGTAACACTCCTCAGTTACATAACACTTAGCCGCTACATATCCCACAGGATTTTCCACATAACGGTTAATATCACTAAAGGGTATAGTTACATGCCCCGCACCTGCGTGATAGGCAACAAATACCACTTCCAGCTCTTTAAGCTTGGTCATCATACTTTCACGGTTTGCGGCCTCGACAAAGAGCTTCAACTCTTCCAACTCTGAGCGCAATTGGTCCTCTTTTTCTTCCCGGTAAACCAGTTCAATCTCACGTCGGTCCAACTGCTCTTTTAATATAACTAATTCGGCCTCCAGCTTCTGCTTCTCCAGACCTTCTCGCTCCGCTACCGCCGCATGCTTTAACTTCTCTTCCAGCTCAGAGAGGTGGGATGTCTGAGTCGATATTTTATCCTGCAGGCCCATATACTGCTCATTTCGCTTAAACAGTTTCTCCTGCAATTGTTCATTAATGACTTTTAGTTTCTCAACACTTTGCTCCATTGTCTGAAGTTTTGACTTATAAGCTTGAGACTCAAGTGACTGCTGTCGTGTTAGCTCTTCTTTCTGTGTTTCTTTTTGAGATTCAAGTGTTTTAATTCTCAACCGCTGATTTTTAATCAGGCGAGCCAACTTCACCCGGTGCTCATGGTCATCCAGCTCAGGCACTTTACTGGAGGCAACATCCTCGGTTGCGGTAATGATCGGAATATCCTCATCTTTAACGGCAACAGGCTGTAATATGGGCACCTCATGTGAAACCACCCGCTGAAAGCCAAGCCTATTTTCATCTACCGCTTTTCGTATTGCTGCCAGATCATTCGAGCTAGGCGTCATATCCGGGTCCCACAGCTCTTTTTGATGCCAGTTAATAGAACACTGACTACGACATGATAGCCGAATTGCACCACCCCCCAGATTTGGGCCGCTACCAGAGATACTTGCAAGACGCTCAATAGGAATATTCCAGCCGGGATCAGCGCGACCTTCATCATCAAAATAGATCAGAAAGAACACCAAAGCCTCAACTTGTAGCTGCTTGTTGATAACAGCATAGACAGCCTTGGCCTCTTGATCAGCCATGTCAGATAGACCGACATAACCATCAAGCAGTGCTTCGAACTCTGAGAACAGCATCTGACGGGTAACCTTGTGATCATCCATGAAGAAAACGGCAACATACTTATCCGATTTCGAACTTCCCATATTATCCTCAACAATAATTTAAATTATGTTTGCCTACTGGCCATCGTTTACCAATAAAGGGTGGGCGAGTGACAGCAGTACCAGCAAGCCAAAATCATGACCCCGTTACAACCATTAACCCATCATAACCATGAACCCGTCATAGCCATGAACCCATCATAGCCATAAAATAGTAACATACTGGTTTTTTTTATAGTTTAGGACAGTTTTAACAAACTCTCCGTGAATGGGAAGCCACACTGAGAAATTTTAATAAAATAGTCAGTGTTTTTTTGAACTGAGCACAAAAAAGACACAAAAAAGCCCACTCTATCGAGCAGGCTTTATCGTTACTACAAATTGGGCATCAAAGATGGAAGCCAGTAGTTGGCCTCCGAACCAGCGATAGCTTAAAATTCAGCAGCCAATCGCGCGCCCAGATTAATTGCTCGCTTAGCGTCAAGTTCAGCCGCAACATCAGCACCACCAATGAGATGAACCCGCTCACCTGCATCTACTAACGCCTGCTGTAACTCACGCAACGGCTCCTGGCCTGCACACAAAATTATCGTGTCAACATCCAGCACCTTTGGCTCTTCTCCAATCAGAATGTGCAAGCCTTGATCATCAACCTTTTGATAAGTCACCGCTGAAACCATCTTAACATCACGGTGCTTCAGAGAGGTTCGGTGAATCCAGCCCGTAGTCTTGCCAAGATTTTTACCTACTTTAGACTTCTTACGCTGCAGCAGGTATACCTCACGAGCGGCCTCCGGTAAAACAGGCTCGACTCCACGAATTCCGCCTTGGTGTTCCATAGCGATATCAACACCCCACTCTTTCATAAAGTCGTCAACGTTAAGACTGGCCGATTCGCCGTTTTGAGTGATGAATTCAGCCACGTCAAAACCGATACCACCAGCCCCAACAACAGCCACTTTTTTACCAACGGGCTTTCTACCAAGAATGGCATCCAGGTAACCAATCACCTTCTCGTGCTCAATGCCTTCAATGTCAGGTGTGCGAGGTGCGATACCGGTAGCGAGTACTATCTCATCAAATCCTTTTCCAGCCAAATCATCTGCAGAAACACGCGTATTGAGCTGTACATTCACCCCATTCTTTTTAATCATCTGATCAAAGTAGCGTAATGTCTCATAAAACTCTTCCTTACCTGGAATCCGTTTAGCTACATTGAACTGCCCTCCAATTTCACTCGCAGAGTCAAACAGTGTAACTTGATGACCACGTTCAGCGGCAATGGTTGCACAGGCCAAGCCAGCGGGGCCAGCGCCAATAACGGCAACCTTTTTGGGCGTATCAGATTTCACATAAACCAGTTCAGTTTCATGACAAGCTCTAGGATTAACCAGACAAGACGTGAGCTTCATGCTAAATGTGTGATCGAGACAGGCCTGATTACACCCAATACAGGTGTTAATTTGCTCCGCCTTACCCTGCTCAGCCTTTGCAACAAAGTCGGAATCCGCAAGGAACGGTCGCGCCATCGATACCATATCGGCATCACCTTCTGCAAGCACTCGCTCAGCAACCTCGGGCGTATTTATTCGGTTGGTAGTCACCAGAGGAATATTCACTTCGCCCTTTAGCTTAGCGGTTACTTTGGTAAATGCGCCTCTAGGAACCATAGTTGCAATAGTTGGTACTCGGGCTTCGTGCCAGCCGATCCCGGTATTAATAATGGTCGCACCAGCCTTTTCAATTTCTTTTGCCAAATGAACAACTTCACCCCAGTTGCTACCATCCTCAATGAGATCCAACATAGACAAGCGATAAATGATAATGAAGTCAGTTCCAACGCGCGCCCTTACTCGCCTTACAATCTCAAGAGGAAGTCGAATGCGATTTTCGTAACTTCCACCCCAACGGTCGGTACGCTTATTAGTGTGCGATACAATAAACTGGTTTATAAAGTAACCTTCGGAGCCCATAATTTCGACACCGTCATAACCAGCTTGCTGAGCCAGCGCAGACGCATTTACAAATGCCTCGATTTGCTCCTCAACCTCTTCATCAGTCAGTTCTTTTGGCACAAAAGGGTTTATTGGTGCCTGTATCGCTGATGGGGCGATCAATTTTGGATGATACGCATAACGACCCGCATGCAATATCTGCATACAGATCTTCCCACCCGCATCATGAACGGCCTGAGTTACAACTTTATGCTTATCCGCCTCCTCTTCGGTACTCATTTTTCCCGCACCTGGACCAACGGCACCCTCAACATTTGGCGCGATACCGCCGGTTACGATAAGCCCAACACCGCCTCTCGCACGCTCAGCGTAAAACACCGCCATTTTTTCAAATCCATTTTTGGACTCCTCAAGCCCTGTGTGCATCGACCCCATAAGTACACGATTTTTAATCTGCGTAAACCCTAGATCCAGAGGAGCCAGCATGTTTGGATACTGTGTTTGCCCGGCGGTATTTGTCATTATTGAACTCCTATTTATTGTCTCTCTCTAAGATAGCAGTGGCAACTGCCTCTATTTAT
>JBFKTM010000296.1:0-4856 GCA_041636295.1 Oleiphilaceae bacterium | reverse complement strand
TCACCAGAGCAACGCGAACTAGAACGAAAAGAGCGAGAGTTAAAGCTTCAGGAAGACCGACTCAATCGTCGTCTGGAACAGCAGCAGAAACTAGAAGACAAACTCCGCCTGCAACAGGAGAAAGTGACTGCACGTGAACAGCAACTTACCGTTAACGATCGCACGTTAAAAGAGCGTGAAGATAAGCTGCAGCGCGAGTTGCAACAATTGCAAAGTGATCAGGCACGTTATAGCGGCGAGCAGCAGCAGTTTACCCAGGCTCGAAAACGACGCTTATCCTTTATGTTGCCGATATTGCTGCTAGCCGGTGCAGGTGCGGGCTATCTCACTTATGATTACTACGCCAAGAACGATATTTTCTCGCAGCGGCTCTCGCAGGCCAATGACAATGTTAACAAGTTGAGCAGTGTACTGAAGCAGGTGGAAGAGACGAAAACAGAAGCACTGCAAAAGCTGACGTTAAAAGAAGATGAAGTGGCTCGCAAGAGCGGAGAATTGGACTCGCTAAAAAGTGCTTACGCGCGGTTAGAGAAAGAGAAGAGCAGCAGTGACAGCACCCGTTCCAAACTGGAAACCAGTCAAAAAGCATTGGAAAGTACCCTAGCTACGCTGACCCAAGAGAAAAATGCACTGCAGCAGTCAGTACAGCAATTGGATGAGGCACTGGCCAGACAAAAAGTCCAGCTGCAGGAGAGTCGTAATCTGGTAAACACGTTAACTGAAGACAAAACGCAGTTGGCAGTGACGATAGACGAAAAAGAGGCTGTGCTTGCTGAGGCTGAAAAGCAACGGGCCGAATTGGTGATTCAACTGGAGGAAAAGTCTGGCGTATTGATTGCGGCGAAACAATCCATCGAAGAACGCGACAAAGTAATTGCCGCCAAAGTACAGCGTCAATCGGATCTGGAACTGGAGTTAGCAACACTGCAAGAGCAGCACCAACTGATCACCGCCAGTCGGGATGAGGTGGCTGCCAAACTGGATCAGTTGAACCAGTCTTCTGAGGCGTTGCAAACCGAGCTGGCCACGGGCCAGGCCGAAGCCGATGAGATTGCAGCCAAATACCAGCAACAGCAAGCAACACTTGCTGCATTGCAGACGCAGTTACAAGAGGCCACAGACGCATTGCAAGCTGAACAGCAGCAACGTGTTGCGTTGGAGCAACAGTTGGCTGATCTGAAGAGCACCACGGCGGTCTCGCCAGAATAGGTAATAGGTCGGGGTCTGTAACGCGGGTTACAGACCTGAATTAACGGGTAGGTCGGAATTTATTCCGACGCGGTGTAGCGAACAAGTGATGAAATACCCGCTATAGTTAGTGTAGATAGCTCAATTAACCATTGTCGGTATTGTCGACATTTGTCGGAATAAATTCCGACCTACAAATGGTAATCAATGGATCTATTATGCGTTATTTATACCTTGTACTGCTTCTATTCTCGCTGAATACCGCAGCAGACACGTTGAAATTTGCCTTTGCCGAAGATGAACCTCCAATTAGCTCAGCCCATCAGGAGGTGGTCGTGGGGACCATTCCCGACGCCCTGGCACTGGTGTTCGACCTTCTGCCGCAACACCACGCTAAAAAAATTGCGGCCCCCTGGCCCAGGGCTCAGCAGATGGTAGAGACTGGCGTAGTCGATGGTTTTCTAACCTACCCTTCAACGAGCCGACAAACATACGCACTGTTCACTGCACACCCCGCCTATTTTCTGGATTTTGGGTATTTAATCTATCATCGTGACAATAAGAATAGGACGCAAATTGAGGCTGCCCGCCGCTTCGAGGACCTGAAAGGTTTGAAATTTATTTCTCAAAATGGGGTCGCGTGGGAACAGGATAATGTGCCGGCCTATCTTGACCGTGTGATGGCGAACGATCTGAATACCATGGTCCACCTATTGCTAAATCGCCGTGCCGGTGATTACTTCATTATGCCTCCGGAACAGGCTATTTATATTGCGACTAAATTTGGTTATCGCGATTTACTGGCCTATCAGCGAGTGCAGTTTATCCCCGATTCTGTTATTCCGTTTCATGTTGGTATTCGTAAAAGTTTTCCGAACGTGGAGGCGATCATTGAAGCAATTGATGGAGTTCTAGCGAGTCAGCCGTTCAAAACTGAACGACAGAAAATAGTGGATCGTTACCGTTGAACGATTGAAACGTTGGTCTTAGCTAACATCATCAAGGCAAGGCTCTTGCAGGGGCGTGTCAGTGTGACTCAATGTCAGCACTGACTTGAGAGGGCCAGTACTGACACTAGGGGAAAGGGTTACACCTTGAATGAGGTGAGCATCTCCCGCAACTGGTTGGCTTTGCTCGCCATCTCTTCACTGGCGCGGGTCGTTTCGGCGGCATTGCCGACGTTGTCTTCCGCAACGCGGCTGATACCCACAATATTCCGGTCTATATCTTCCGCAGTGGCGGCCTGCTGTTTTACCGCTTCGGCAATATGGGTATTCATCTCGACAATAGACGATACTTTGTTATGAATCGCTTCCAGTGCCTCTTCGACCTCTTTTGACTCGGTGACCGTCTCTTCCGCCATCTTATGACTATTGGACATAGCCGACACCGCGTTACCTACGCCGTGTTGTATTTTGTCGATCATCTCCTCAATCTCTTCCGTCGATTCGTGGGTTCGGCGAGAGAGTGAGCGCACTTCATCGGCGACGACCGCAAAGCCACGACCATGTTCGCCGGCACGTGCCGCTTCGATCGCGGCATTTAAGGCCAATAGGTTGGTTTGTTCGGCAATGCCTTTAATTTGATCCAGAACCTGGCTGATATTGGCGCTGTCTTTTGCAAGCTGATCAACTACACGGGAGGAGTTTTGAATTTCACTTGCCAGATTGCTGATGTTCGACAGGGTTTGCTGTACCTGATCCCGGCCACGGTTGGCTTCGGTGCTGGCCTCCTGTGCGGCTCCCTCGGCTTGTGATGAGAAGTCTGCTACTTCACTAAAATTGGACGACATTTCGGTCATGGCGCTGGCCGCCTGCTCTGTCTCTTCCATCTGCTGGTTGATTGAGCTGCTGGTTACACCAGTGATTTTGCTGACCTCCTGTGACTGTTGATAAACGCTATCGGAGGTGCTGTGTACCTCCTTAATCAATTGACGCATGCGTTTTGCGGTTTGATTAAACTGTTCGGTCAGGTACCCCAGTTCATCCTTGGTGGCGACAGTCATTTCGACGGTCATATCACCCTCTGCCATCTTGCTGGTAGCTTCCAACAGTCGGTCGATAGAGGTTCGTAGCGATAGATAGAAAGAGGCGTACAGGTAGATGATCATTAACATCACCGAGCCAATCGCAACACTAATCAACGTTAACTTACGGCTTTGTTCATCCAGTAGTATTTTAAAATGACCATCCACTTCTGAGAAAATGCGATTGGTCAGGGCATACTGCAATTTGGTAAATATGGAAATCTCATCAAAATAACTCTGCCAGGGCTTGTTAAGCTCGGTCGCTGCCATGATCTGATTATCGACGACCTCTAACATACGAGAGATCTCTCTAACCAGAGCGGCACCCTCTTCCTTAATCTTTGGTTGTTCGGCGGGAATCATCAGCGTGATGGTTTTGTCGAGTTGAGGTTGTATCTCGTAGAGCTTCCCTGAGATGCTATCTATCTCGTCAGCCAGGCCAGAGCTGAGGTAGGTTTGGGTCAGGGCATAGGCTCCTGTTGCCCGAAGCATGCCGACGGTATTGCTAAACGGTTTTAGATCGCGGGTGGCAAAGTCGATCATTGACTTGGTGTTGGGATTGGAGTCCAGTGACAGCTCGCTGAGTTCAACCGTGGCTTTTAACAAGGCATTGGCATTTACAACGATCCCATTTAACATATTAAAGGTCGAAGCGGCTGTGGCGTTGTTTGATACGCTCACCTGCTCCATGGCATTAAGTGACTTGGTAACCGCTTGAAGCAGTTTTTGAAAGGTCTCGTCTTTGGTAAATTTAGCGTCGCTGGCCTCAATGCTGCTAATCGCATTGGAAACAGCTTTTTTATACTGCTGCAGGGTAGCACGGTTGTCCGCTGCCAATTGGTAGGCGGCGACCAGTTTTACATCACGATAGCGTTCGGTGGCATTAACCAGAGCCTGGGTCAGATCGAGCACCTCCAGCCCCTGACGTTGATTTTGGGTGGTCTTTATCTGCTCATAAGAGTCATCAACAACACTGTAGCTTAGCCAGACCAGCGGAACAAAGAACAGTAAGCTAATCAGAATAAACTTATTGGCAAACCCTAGACGGGCGATTAACAGCAACCCCGGATGAAGAATATTTTTCAGCACAACTCGAACCCAATTACATCATGGTTGGTAACCCATTATCTCCTTTACTACGACCGCTGTTGTTATTCGGCGACTTGATCGCTGAATCTATTTCACAACAGGATGACGCAATAACGAGTAGTTACCGTTATTGTTTTGTTCGCCTAACAAAATTATTTAAGCGGTATAAAGTACATCGCCCAAATACTCAAATACTTTAGCAATTGTGTTTTTTAGAACGATTAAAACTCTGCACTAGTATAGTCTGATTCAGAACGATGTCTGTTTTTTATTGTTGCCTATTGTTGTTGCTTGCTGCCGGGAGTATCACAGATAACGAACCATCTTAATTGGAACTCGGTACGTGTTCGGCAACGGTGTTTAAGGTAAAATGAGTGCCTTTGTTGTTGCGATATCGTTAAGGATCACTCATGCCGTCCCAGATAAAGGATGTTCTGGAGTTTACTCCATCCGAAAACCGTTTTACCGAAGCACTGTTTCGGCCTTTTGAGGCTTACTTTTCTCCCAGAAGTGTCGGAACGGAGAATATTCCGAAAGACCGCCCCGTATTATT
>JBFKTM010000295.1:0-4868 GCA_041636295.1 Oleiphilaceae bacterium | reverse complement strand
TATATCGAATGCACGGTGGGGTGGTGGCGGAATCTGGAGCCCTACTATCAAAAAATGGAGTTTCATGGCCTGGAGCATCTGCAAGAAGCAATCAGCCGGGGCAAAGGGGTTTTCTTGCTGGGCGGACATTTCAGCATTCTGGATTTTGCCGGACCGCTGTTAAGCCAGGTGACGCCGGTCAGCTACATGTATCGTCCGAATAATAATTTGCTATTTAATGCGGTCATTGAACGGTCTCGATCCCGTTGTCTTGAGCGTGGCTTTGATAAGCGTCAGATCAGCCAATTTGTTGAATATATCAAGCAGGGTAATGTGGCATGGTATGCCTGTGACCAGGACTTCGGTACTAAAAACTCGGTGTTTGCGCCGTTTTTTGGGGTGCAAACGGCAACCCTGACAACCCCTGCCTGGATTGCGCGAGAGACCGGAGCAACCGTGCTGCAACTCAGTCAGTTCCGGGAAGGGAATGGCGTCTACAGTTTGCGCTTTTCGCCTATCTTTGAAAACTACCCCAGTGATGATGAAGTGGAAAATGCAACGCGTATGAACAAGGCGTTGGAAGAGGCCATCAGGGTTCATCCTGATCAATATCTGTGGCTGCATCGACGCTTTAAAACCCGCCCTGAAGGCGAGCCGAGTATCTATTAATGGCCGCAACCTATCCCGTACCTGCCCAGCCATGCGAAATCTGTTACGAGATCAAGAAAAGTCGCTTTATCGCTCGTGCCGCTTTTGCTGAGACACGAGAGCAGGCAATGGGGTTACTGGAACAGGCGAGAGCGGACTATCCTGATGCTCGTCACCACTGTTGGGCTTATCAGCTGGGTAACCCAACGTCGGCGGCCAGTGCCGCAATGTCGGATGATGGCGAGCCGAGCGGTACGGCTGGAAAGCCGATTCTTAATGTACTGCAGCACAAGGATGTAGGCGATGTGATGATCATCGTTATTCGTTACTTTGGTGGTATTAAGCTCGGTGCGGGCGGGCTGGTGCGCGCCTATTCGACCGCTTCACAGATGGCGATGGATGCGCTGGAAACCGAGCAGCAGGTGGCCCGTGAATCGTACAGATTAGTCTGTGGCTTTGGGCAGGAGCAATCGATCAGGCATTGGTTATCATTGCGTGATGGTGTAGTTGAGGCGATAGACTACAGCCAGCAGGTGGAGATGACGATAGCCTTGTCCGAGGCGTTATTGCCGGAACTCAATGCCTTTCTGGCGAATATTGGCGCAACGATCAAGCAAACAATTGGCAAGCAAGCAAACCATTAGCGCAAAGCCGCTCATTTTCGTTAACTCATCAACAGTTTTGTTATTTGAACATCTGTACAGTATAAATCTTGAAAGTATGAAACTTGCGAGTATAAAACTTGATAGTGTCATACTTTCAAACCGGTAATCACTTACGCATTAATATTAAAAATAAAAAAGGTCTGAGTGAAAGCTCTAGTTGTTCCTGTAACAAAAATAACAATGAAAGGTACTAGGCCGTAGACTCGGTAGAGTCTAAGGGCACTGGGGTGGTAGCGTTCTTGGCGATCTCCTTTGAAGAGAATGGTTGAGACGTTGGTAATTCATGTTTAATTTCACTATTTCAAAGGCAAATACCAAGCAGGTGTTACCCTGAAGTGCGAGATCAAGTGAACTTAAAACCGTTGAAGTCTGGATAGATCGTTTTCATTCAGTCCAATAAAAAGGACTGAAAAATGATTAATAATAAATATAAGCTGAAATTAGGTTCGATCGTTGTTGCAACCACACTGTTGTCGGGTTGTTATGTCGATAAAGATAAAATCGTTAGTGTTGGTGATGCAGAGAATATGCTGTTTACCGACAGTGGCCGATTAATTGTCTCCGGGGGAGAGGGCATTTATGAGGTAACCTCCGTTAATGGATCTTATGATACGACCCCCTTATATCCAGAGAACCAATGCCAATTCACTGGCATTGCCCAGCATGGCGACTGGTTATTTGCCGTCTGTAGTGAAGGGCTGTTTAAATCGTCGCTGTTAGTGGCTCAGGAGCAGGAGACGATTAATTTCGAGAAGCTCACTGACCTCAGTGGTTTTATTATCGCCAATGGTATCGATTTTTCTCCCCAGGGCGACCTGCTCTTAGCCAACTACAATATTCTTAGTTGGCCCCGGCTAGGGGTGACTAAACTCCCCGTTCATCATGATGTACTGGCCGCAAGCGACGGCGAGGTGCCGGATGCTGATCGGGTGCTGGGTAGTCTGCAACATGGCTGGTTAGCCGGTAACCCCAATGGTGTCAGGGTCAGCGGTAACAGGTTGTTCACCACCGAAGGCGGCTCGGTGTTTCGCCATGAGTTGAATGCGCTCGGTGAGGTGGTTGATCGCACACTCCTCAGTCATCGCAACTCCATTCTTGATGACCTATACCCGCTATGCGGAGGGGCCATTGTGACGGATTTTCTAGCAGGCAATGTCTACTATGTTGATGCTAACGGCTATGAAGATCCAAATTATCAAACCGGTGCCTTGAGCATTGCTGGCCCTTCATCGGTGACCATACCAAAGGGTAACGGGTTTGCCTCCAATCAACTCTTGGTAACGGCCAAGGGTATTCTTCAAGAGACCGAGTCGTCTATAGGCAATAAGGTGTGGGCGCTTAATTTGCCCTTTAATATTCGGGCCATGGAAGCGGAGTGTAATTAGTTATTGTCCTGAAACACGATAAATTCCCTGTCGTCATCCTGTGAATTGATAACAGGATCCATTAATTTCAACGACTTGTAGATCCTTCGGTCAAGCCGAAGGGTGACGAAAAAACGTCTCAGGATGGGCACTAATTAGACTTTTCCAGAAAACGATCGCAGCCGCTGTCATCCTGTGACTTGCAGGCTGCATCGTTTAAGCGTTTAGACCAACCGATGTTGATCGTAGATTCGATTGCGCCATGCAATCAGGTCTGCAAATTCAGCTTTTAACTCCGGTGTTTGCCAGCAACTCTGGGTGTCGCTGTCCAACGGGATATAGCGATTGTCAACGGGCGCTACCATCTGCAGCGTGACGGCTACGGCAATATCGGCGTAGCTGAATGCGCCCAGCAGGTAGTCACCATTTTCAGCGAGTTGCTGCCGCACCTTTCTTAAACCCTGGCGCATGGTCTCAATGTAGTCAGCACTTTTGCTCCAATCGAAACCGTATTTGTGCTTGAGATAGTGAAGCCCCAAGGTCGCGACAGGAAGCATCAACGGGCGAAGTGTATGGGGAATGGCTGAGGGCAGGCTCATTAATTTGGCACCCCGATGTGACTTCATTCGAATGCAGACCAGAGCCCGGCCAGCCTGTAAGATCTGATCGCTGAGGGCTTCCCATTCATCAATCTGTGTTTTGAGTTTGTCCGGGAATAGTTCTATTGTCGTGGGGTGTGGGTGTTTATTCGCGTATTGAGCAATGGTGTAAGAGTCATGCAGCACCTTATCGCCGTTGATTAACATCGGCACAGTCACTCTGTTCAACAGGTTGCGACTTTTAAATCGTACCAGCGGCGTGGTCAGCATGGGGGTGAAGTCGATCTTATTGTAGCTGAAATGACTCAAATCCATGGCCCAGCGGGCTTTTTCTGACCATGGCGAGACGTGTAGGTAATAGAAGTCACTCATATCAATATCCTTTGCCTGATGTCCTGTGATGGGGTGGGTAGTTGTGTTGAATAAAACGATATTAGAGTTAATGCTCTAGCTGTTCAAGATGAATGTGCCTGAAGCCGCTATGGATAAATATGAGACATGTGTTCAATATTTATACAGCGTTTAGTTGAATATGTAATATAAATGAAATATCGTAGCTTTAGATTTAGCTTTCTCCAGACCTGTTCAAGTTGTAACTAAATGCTCAAACAAATACGACAATGGCAACGTGCACTTGCGGTCACACTGATATTGATGTGTGTCGGCATTGGGCTGGGCCATGATATTGAGGCGGCACTAGACGCTGGCCATGGTGAGCACTGTAGTATTTGTCTGTTCGGCAGTAGCAGTGCGGCGCTGCCTGGTACCGCACTGACATTTGATGTGGCAACGCTCGGCGATGCGTTTACGACACCTGCGCCACAACTTGAATACCATCGATATAGCTGGCCCGGCTACATCACAAGGGCACCCCCCCTGGTTTAAACTCTCCGTATTAGTTGATTTTATAGGTCACGACACGCGCTACTAGTTGATTATTGTGTGCCCTATTCTTGTGTCGGCTTGCAGTGCCGACCTGTTATTAAATGGTTAAACCAGGACAATCTTAATGAATATCAAGCAATCTTATGCAGGGAGGCTCACAGCCACGCTGCTTTTAACTCTCTCTTTAAACGCTAGCGTAATGGCCAGTGAAGCAGATGAACATCGCCAGCATGATGCCCATGAGCATGGCCATGCGGTGCTTAATCTGGTGCAGGAAAACAGTACCGTGCAGCTCATGCTAGAGTCACCAGCGGCGAATATTGTTGGCTTTGAGAACTACCCGAAAAACGCTGAAGAGCAGCGCAAGGTCAAAGAAGCCATTGCGCTATTGAAACAAGGGGAGCAGTTATTTGTATTTGATGCAGAAGCCCAGTGTGTACAACAGTCGGTTGAAGTGGAAACCGAGCTTGCAGATAACGGACATGATGAGAGCAGCGAAACCCATGAATCCCATGAAAGTCATGAAGGTCATGAAGGTCATGAAGGTCATGCTGAATTTACCGCGAGCTATCTCTTCACCTGCGATAAACCAACAGCACTGAACCGGCTGACGGTTAAGGTATTTGAGCTTTTCCCCCATACCGAAGAGATTGATGGCCAACTGGTGACGGACAAACACCAGCTGGGCGTAGAACTATCGGCGAAACAGCCATCAAGCAACTTTAATT
>JBFKTM010000294.1:0-4887 GCA_041636295.1 Oleiphilaceae bacterium | reverse complement strand
CTTGCAGCTGAATGAAGGTGACTTTGTTAGTGCAGTGCCACTATGAGGCCCTACTAAATAACCGGATCCACAAGGTTTAAGCCTGAATCGGACAACCTAAATAGCTGAACAAATTCGAACCATTTTGACTATTTTACATAAGTAATGAGACCCAAAGATGAGCCAACATGTTACCGACTTTTTTAATAAACTGTGGGAAAACTACGTCGCCATAACCCCTTCGGCAAAACAGATTCATTCAGTGCTGGGCTCTGGCCACGACATTATCAATGACCATGTGGCGTTTAGAACCTTCAATCTGCCCCAGATTAACTTGGATGTACTTGCGGATCATTTTATTAATATGGGCTACAAAGAGAGCGGCCAATATGAGTTTGAAGCGAAAAAGCTCAAGGCCAAACACTTTCAACACCCTGATAAAACCCTTCCAAAGGTGTTTATTAGTGAGCTACTACTCGAAAAGTGTTCTGACCGGCTAAATACCATTGTAAATTCACTGGTATCACAAATGAACGAAGGGGTAACGGCCAATAATGAATTCTTATACTCCGGTACTCATTGGCAGGTCAGTTATGAAGACTATTTAACGCTGTTGAATGAGAGTGAATATGCCGCATGGATGGCTGCATTTGGATTCAGGGCAAACCACTTTACCGTGAGCGTTAATGACTTAGAAAAATACGCCTCCCTGTGTGAGGTAAACCAGGTACTGAAAGACAACGCGTTTTCACTCAATACCTCGGGTGGTGAAATCAAAGGGTCACCAGCGGTGATGTTGGAACAGTCTTCGACATTGGCTGATAAACATGAGATGGCGTTTACTGATCAGAAACAGGCGATTCCAGGGTGTTTCTATGAGTTCGCTTTTCGGTATCCCGAAGAGAGTGGCGAGTTGTATCAGGGGTTTGTTGCAGCGTCGGCCGACAAGATATTTGAAAGCACTAACAACCGATAATCACCAATAAAATAATTAACGTCTAAAGGACCACTCCGGAAACGGCGTGGTCCTTTTTTGTTACGTTAGTTTCTTACTGGAACCTGAATGACACCGTCATTGTCTAGCTCTTTCTCCATTAGCTCAAACTCTTGCACTATTTCTACTGCAGGCTCTTTGCTGGACAAAGTAGCGATGACAATGGCGAGGGTGCTGAGTATGACGCCCGGCACAATTTCGTAAATATCAAACAGACCGCCGCTTATCTGTTTCCAGACGACCACGGTAATTCCACCTACTACAATACCCGCAAGCGCGCCATTACGGTTCATGCGCTTCCAGTAGAGCGATAGCAACAAGGCTGGGCCAAAAGCGGCACCGAATCCGGCCCAGGCATAAGAGACGAGACCAAGTACTGTATTATCGGGCGACAGAGCAAGGGCCAAGGCAATAACGGAAATTGCAATAACCGCAATACGACCGACCTGAACCACTTGGGTGGGGGTAGCCTGTTTGTTTAGCAGTGCTTTGTAAAAATCTTCAGCGAGTGCAGATGAAGAAACCAGTAGCTGAGAGTCGGCTGTACTCATAACTGCTGCTAAGATTGCCGCCAACAGGATGCCAGCAATTAAGGGGTGAAACAGCGCATTAACGAGCACCATGAAAATCTTCTCAGAATCGGCGATCTCTCCTCCCATTGCGCTGTTGACATAGAGTAACCCTACAAAACCGACAAATAGTGCGCCGATCTGGCTCAGTGCAGACCAGGTAACGGCGATACGTCGAGCGGTTGGAATATCCTGGTTGGAGCGCACTGCAGCGAAACGCGCCAAAATATGGGGTTGACCGAAATAACCAAGGCCCCAGGCTACCAGTGAGATTATCGATATAAGGGACAGCGCTTCACCTTTGTTGTCGGTAAACATATCAAGCAGGTGAGGGTTACTCGCCTCCATACCTGTAAACACGGCACTTAACCCGCCTTCTTGCTGCATGGCAACAACGGGCACAATAAGTAGTGCCGCCGCCATCAATAGTCCTTGTACCAGATCAGTCCAGGATACCGCCAGAAAACCACCGAATAAGGTGTAAGAAATAACACAAAGGGTACCAATAATAACCGCCCAGCTGTAATCGAGGCCAAATACTGTTTCAAAGAGCTTACCACCTGCAACCAAACCGGAGCTTGTGTAGAAAAGGAAGAATAGCAAGATGAAAAAGGCGGAGATCAATTGTAACGCTTTGCTGTTGTCGCGGAAGCGGTTTGCAAAGAATTCCGGCAGGGTCAGTGAGTCGTTAGAGATTATAGTGTAGGTTCTTAATCGCTTGGCGGTGACTAGCCAGTTTAGCCAAAAGCCGCAAAGTAACCCCCCGGCGAGCCAAAATGCTTCAAATCCGGACGCTAGCGCATAGCCGGGTAACCCCAATAAGAGCCAGCCGCTCATATCCGAAGCACCGGCACTGAGTGCCGCAGGCCAAGGCCCAAGTGAACGTCCGCCAAGAAAGTAGTCGGAAGAGTTGGTAGTTCGTTTATAGGCAATATAGCCGATTGCCAACATCATTATCAGATAAAGAATAAACGTTGCAGTTATAACTATCGAATTTTCTATCATATAAAACCTCTCTTGATATTATATTTGTTTTAGTGATCGGTGATCTTTTCACTCTCCAGTGATAAAAGCGTGGCGTTACCTCCTACCGCTGTGGTGTTAATGGTTCGGGTTCGCTCAGTGGCAAACCGGAAAAGATAGCGAGGTCCACCCGCTTTAGGGCCAGTACCAGACAGCCCCTGGCCACCAAAAGGTTGTACGCCGACGGAGGCGCCGATCTGGTCTCTATTGATATAGACATTGCCGACCCGTACTTTGCTGTCGATATAGTTGGCAGTGGTCTCATTGCGCGTATGAATGCCAAGGGTAAGGCCATATCCGCTGTTGTTAATCTGCTCGATAACCTGATCAAGCTCATTCGCTTTATAGGTCACAACATGAAGCACCGGGCCGAAATTTTCGGCATCTAGTTGCGCCATGCTCTCTATTTGAAAGGCAATAGGTGCGACAAAGCAGGCATTGCTGAGTGGGGCAGGAGTGGGAGTCTCATAGATTAGCGTTGCATTTTGACGCATGTTTTCAATATGAGTAACCAGTCTGTTTTTGGCAACGGAGTCAATGACCGGTCCGATATCGGTTTCATGCTTGGATGGGTCTCCCAAGGTCAGCTCTGCCATCGCTCCTTTGAGTAGGGCTAACATGTGTGGGGCGACATCTTCTTGTAAGTAGAGCACTCTCAAGGCAGAACAGCGCTGGCCAGCACTCTTGAATGCCGACTTAACCACATCTTTTATTACTTGCTCTGGTAGTGCGGTGCTATCAACGATCATGGCATTCTGTCCGCCTGTTTCGGCGATCAGTGTAGCAATCGTACCGCTATGGTTCGCCAACGAACGATTGATTCGCTGAGCGGTATCAGTGGAGCCGGTAAAGGCTACGCCGACAATACGTTCATCTCGGGTAATCGCATTACCCACAATGGAGCCTTGGCCTGCCAGCAGATGGATGGCGTTCTTAGGAATGCCCGCTTGAAAGAGCAGTTCGACTGCACGGCTGGCTATCAGTGTGGTTTGTTCGGCGGGCTTCGCTACAACGGTGTTACCGGCTACCAGTGCAGCCGCTACCTGTCCAATAAAAATAGCCAATGGGAAGTTCCACGGGCTAATACAGGCAAAAACGCCTCGCCCCTCAAGATACAATTCATTGGATTCGCCGGTTGGCCCTGGCATAACCAGTGGTTTGCCAAAGTGGCTACGGGCTTGCTGGGCGTAGTAGCGGCAGAAATCTACGGCTTCGCGAATTTCATCAACACTGTCCTGAATAATCTTGCCTGCCTCGCGATGGCATAGGGCGATCAGTTCCGGGGTGTGAGCCTCCATCAGGTTAGCCATGTTATCAAGAGCCTGAGCTCTGATTTCGACGGGTGTTTTGTTCCACTGTGCAAAGGCGGCCTGGGCACTATCAATGGCCTCTGTCACTTCGGCTTCGCCAATCCAGTGTACTTTACCCACTAGATCGTCCTGATTGTAAGGGCTTCGAATCTCTATCAGTTGTGCGCCTGCGGGAGCTGTACCGTTGATTAATGCGCCCCCTTGCCATTGTTGTTTCATAAATGAATTGATTTCCTCACTGAATGGAAGCCATTGACTGTTAATTTCAATATTGATGCCGGCTGAGTTTTTTCTATCTTCACCAAAAATATCGGCGGGTAGCGGAATTCGATGGTTTCGAAGCGATGTTTTGCCTGCCAGGATCTCAGCAGGGTGCTGCACCAGACTTGATACCGGGGTGTTGGCATCGACCAGACGGTGCACAAAAGAGGAGTTGGCCCCGTTCTCCAATAGTCTCCGGACTAAATAGGGCAGAAGGTCGGCATGGGCACCCACGGGGGCATAGATACGAACCGGGTTGCCTCGTTTGTTTGCCACTTGCTGTTTTAGCACAATGTCATAGAGCGCATCGCCCATACCGTGCAGGCGTTGGAACTCGTAGTTGTCATGATGTGCCAGGTTGTTTATACAGGCAACGGTATGAGCATTATGGGTAGCGATTTGAGGGTAGATATGGCCCTTTGCAGCATCACTAAACAGGAATTGTGCGCAAGCCAGATAGGAGACATCGGTTGCCTCTTTGCGCGTGAAGACCGGGTACTCTTTGAGCCCCGCCTTTTGGCATAGCTTGATCTCACTGTCCCAATAAGCCCCTTTTACCAATCGCACAGGTATCAGGTCACCCTGTTCTCGGGCCAGTGCGGCGAGCCAGGTTAATACCGGCAGCGCCCGCTTGGAATAAGCTTGAACGACTAAGCCAAAATTACCCCAGCCCCGTACTTGCTCTGACCGATAAAGCTTCTCAAAAAGCTCAAGCGAGAGTTCCAGTCGATCCATCTCTTCAGCATCAATG
>JBFKTM010000293.1:0-4904 GCA_041636295.1 Oleiphilaceae bacterium | reverse complement strand
CCTGCGGATGCGGGCGGTTTACAGTCGGGACAGTGGTGACATCATCGTTACCGAGTTACCTCACCAGGTATCTGGCGCCAAAGTCCTGGAGCAGATAGCGGCTCAAATGCAGGCGAAGAAGCTGCCTATGGTCGCTGATCTTCGTGATGAGTCTGACCACGAAAATCCGACACGTCTGGTGATTGTACCCAAGTCAAACCGGGTTGATGTCGAATCCTTGATGGCACACCTGTTCTCCAGCACCGATCTTGAGCGCACTTACCGGGTTAACATTAACGTTATTGGTGTTGATGGTCGCCCTGCGGTTAAAGGGTTGTCGACGGTACTGACCGAGTGGTTGAGCTATCGTACTGAGACCGTGAGAAGGCGGCTACAGTTCCGACTCGATAAGGTTATGAAGCGACTGCACCTGTTGGAAGGTTTGTTGGTCGCGTTTCTCAATATTGATGAAGTGATTCATATCATCCGTACCGAGGACGAACCCAAAGCGGTATTGATGCAGCGTTTTGATCTCAGCGATGTTCAGGCGGATTACATTCTTGATACCAAGTTGCGCCAATTGGCACGACTGGAAGAGATGAAGATTCGCGGCGAGCAGGAGGAGTTGGAAAAAGAACGTAAGTATCTTGAAAAAACACTGGGTTCAGAAGTCAGGCTTAAAAACCTGGTTAAAGAAGAATTGATTGCTGATGCTGAAACGTTCGGTGATGATCGCCGTTCTCCTATTGTCGCCAGAGCGGAAGCCAAGGCCTTCTCAGAGGCAGATCTGATCTCGTCTGAGCAGGTAACGGTGGTTCTGTCTGAGAAAGGGTGGGTGCGTTCCGCGAAAGGGCATGATATTGACCCGGCTGGACTTAATTATAAAGCCGGTGATCGTTATTCGCTCTCAGCCAAAGGACGAAGTAATCAGGGCGTGGTCTTTCTCGACTCTACCGGGCGGGCTTATACGCTGCCCGCCCATAGCTTACCCTCGGCCCGTGGACAAGGTGAACCGCTCACTGGGCGGATAAATCCTCCTTCCGGGGCGATATTCAAAGGCGTTGTCATGGGGAACCCTGAAAATAAACTGTTGATGGCTAGTGATGCTGGATACGGCTTTGTGACTACCCTGGGTGAGCTTCAGAGTAAAAACCGTTCCGGTAAAGCCGCACTGAGTTTGTCGAAGGGGGCTGAGGTCATGATGCCTATAACCATCGCGGATGCTACAACACAGTATTTGGCTGCGGTCAGTAATGAGGGGCGGATGTTGGTATTCCCGGTCAGAGATTTACCAGCGCTGTCGAAAGGAAAGGGTAACAAGATCATCAGCATTCCATCAGCCAGGGTACAAAGCCGAGAAGAGTTGATGGCTTTGGTAGCGGTATTTAATGAAGAAGACCGGTTGATTATCCACTCAGGGAAACGGCATCTGAAATTGCGTTTTTCTGATCTTGAACATTACTTGGGAGAACGAGGCCGGCGAGGCCATAAGTTGCCAAGAGGATTACAGAAGGTGGACCGTATTGAGGTGGTTACCGAGCGTCCGGAGAGTATTGATGAGAGTGCCGGTGATGACGTTAATGGTGAATAAATCCGGATTGATGTTATTCAGAGCGATTTAATAAGGGCTAAAGCGTGAGTGAAATTGTATTAATTAATGTGTCAGGTCGGGATAAACCGGGGTTAACCTCGGAAATCACCGAAATTATGGCTCAATATAAAATCAGGATTCTGGATATTGGGCAGGCGGTTATTCATGATCATCTGACGTGGGGGATTTTAATCGGGATTCCTGATGAGCAATCTTCATCGCCACTATTGAAAGACCTGCTATTCAAAATGCACGAATTGGGGCTTCAAGTCCGCTTTGAGCCGGTGAGTGATGAAGAGTATGCCACCTGGGTTAAGGGCAAAGGTAAAGCACGTTATATCGTCACTTTGCTCTCACGTTCGATTACAGCAGAGCAGATAGCAAAGGTTTCTAAAGTCACCGCTCAAAATGGTCTGAATATCGATAATATTACGCGGCTGTCTAGCCGAACACCGGTAAAAATCGATCAGAATGAGAGTCAGGCCTGTATCGAGTTTTCTGTTCGAGGTACGGCTCCTGATCTTGATCGATTGCGGGCTGAGTTTCTTCAGATAGCTGCTGACATGAATGTTGATATTGCCTTTCAGGAAGATACTGTATTCCGTCGTAATCGGCGCTTGGTTGTTTTTGATATGGACTCAACATTGATTGAAGCCGAAGTGATCGATGAACTGGCGAAAGAGGCGGGCGTTGGTGAGCAGGTTGCGGAGATTACCGAGCAGGCGATGCGTGGTGAAATTGATTTTACCGAGAGCTTTGCTCGCCGTGTGTCATTGTTGAAAGGATTAGATGAGTCTGTACTGGCAACAATCTCACAGCGCTTAAAACTCACAGAGGGGGCTGAGCGGTTGATTGGCACTCTGAAGGGGCTTGGTTATAAAACCGCGATTCTGTCAGGCGGCTTTACCTACTTCGCAAACAACCTTAAGCAGCGACTGGGTATTGACTATGTCTATGCCAATGAGCTGGAGATTGAAAATGGCAAAGTGACTGGTAATGTTACCGGTCAGGTGGTTGATGGCGCTCGGAAAGCACAGTTATTGCTAGAGATCGCTGAGAAAGAAAATATTCAGCATGAGCAGGTAATTGCTGTGGGTGATGGTGCAAATGATCTGCCGATGTTAAGTAAGGCCGGATTGGGGATCGCATTCAGGGCCAAACCACTGGTGAAGGAGAGCGCAAAGCACTCTATTTCAACGCTGGGCCTCGACGGTATTCTCTATCTGATCGGATTCAGAGACCGGGAAACGGAATGATAATTACGCCTCGATAGGGTTCTAGTTTCTGGTGGACACAAGGTGTCCACCTTATATTTCTTAAACCTTAAACCTTAAACCTCAAACCTTAAACCTACTCCTCACTAAAATCGTAATTCATCTCAGTAGTGGGGGCTTGTAGATAGTAGCCCTGAATATAGTTAACCCCAGCCTGCCATAGCGTAGAGAGAATTGACGCATTTTCAACCAGTGGAACAATCGTTAGTTTGCCTTGACTTTGCAGTGACTTAATCATCTCTTTCACTTGCTCACGTGTCTCTTCGTTCTTTTGAATCTCATCGGTAAACGAGCCATCCAGTTTTACATAGTCTGCATCAATATGTTTGAGTGTGTTAAACGGATTTAGGGCGCAACCGAATCGACTTAACGAGACTTTACAATGTAGCTCTTTAAGCCCTTTGGCAAACTCTTTTGCCTGTTTCAGGTAGGTAATGGCATCTGACTCATTGATTTGGAAGATCAGAGAGTCGCCCGGTAGTCTGGCAGCTTTAAGCGCTACACTTAACCAAGGCATGAATGTCTGGTCTTGAATGGTCTCCGAGGTCAGGTTCAAGAAAAGGTTGGTGTGATGCCCCTTTGAACGGTGAGAACTAAGGTGTTTGATGGTTTGTAGAATAACCCAGCGGTCAATCTTGTTCGCCATTTCAGAAGGGCCTGCTGGTGGTAGAAAGTCGTAGGGTGATACTTCATTACCTTCGTTATTGAGCATTCGCAAGAAGGCTTCATAGTGCTCCTCACTTTCTCCTCTCAAGCTGATAATTGGCTGAAAGAGGAGTTTAAAGCGGTTTTCATCCAGCGCTTTTTGCAGGCTTAAGACGGTCGTACCATCATCACTTTCTTCGACAACTTTAGGAGTAAAGACCTGAATACCATTACCGCCACTGCTATTTTCTTGCGTGCGCACATCATCAGATGCACTATGGGATCTGCCCAATAAATCCTGTGCCTTTGGTGCGTTCTCATTGATCAACGCTATGCCAATGCTGGTAGTGACCTGAATGGTGCGGCCGGCAACATCCGACATATGATGCTCAATGGCTGCCCGCATTTTTTCAGCGATCTCTTTGGCTTGGGTGTCATCTTGTGACATGGCCAGGAGCCCGTATGCATCATCACTGATTCGAGCCAGTGTCCAACTATCATCGCTTTGTTCCCGAAGCACATTGGCAATGTCACTTAGCACCAGGTCTGCGCCGGCAATACCGACGCTGGACTTGATTTTAAGGAAGTTATCCAGCGCAATATAATAGAGTGCGCCGGATTTACCTGCAGAGACGGCTTGTTCTATTGCACCATTTAACTTTTCCATTAAGTATTGGCGATTGTAGAGACCGGTGAGCAGGTCTTGGCTGCTGATCTCTTTTAGTTTCTCTTCGAGTTCGGCGCTATCTTGCTCGGGTCTTACCACTATTTGCGTGCATATTTCGCTATCGTAGGTCGCAACTGAGAATGACATTTGCACCTTAACTTCAGAGTCGTCGCTACGGCGAGATACGCAATTGATCTGCTTTTGCTCTTGTTCGCCTTCTGAGTATAGTTTGGTGATATCCTTGAACTCGTCCTGACTATCTGGGGTGAGTGTGTCCAGAACCGGAATACAGATGAGTTCATCAATGTCGTCATACCCCAGAAACTCCATATAAGAGCTGTTGGCGTAGATATGCATGCCATCGTTGATGTAGGCGATGGCATCTTTAGAGCTATCGAGCAATAACTGGCAGCGCTTCTCGGCCTCTCTCAGATGAACTTCAATCGTCCTGCGATTGCGGCGTTCATAAAGATTATTGAGTTCGCGCGAAATAGCCAATATAAGGTGTTTTCTGTCTGCAAACGGAATGACATCCTGCGCACCGGCTTTCATATAGCTCACAATGGCTTCATCATTTAACTCACTATTGAGCACAATGAACGGAATATCCTTATCGAGGCGTTTTATCTGCGATAACGCGGCGGAGGCGTTAAATTCGGTCTCTTCTTCTCGTGCCAGAAACAAATCCCAAGAGTGTTCTTTCAGTGACTCAAGCAGGTCCTCTTCGGAGGTGACGCGATGCGCTCTG
>JBFKTM010000292.1:0-4905 GCA_041636295.1 Oleiphilaceae bacterium | reverse complement strand
TATTCTAAAGAACAGTAGAGTAGAGTTACTTATGTTTATTGCTGGAGCAGATTTCATTATGCACGTTCACGGCCATGCTACTTTAACCGTGGATCAGCAGCTCCTTGATTTAGCCGTTGTGAATAATAGACGACCCAGATTGGGAATAGTGTTGGATCAGTGTCGATTCTCGATAGAACAAAGCAAAGTTATTCAGCAAGCCCAACCTTGGTTAGAGGAAAACTACGTGAGTCCAGATCGTTTAACACGCTTTTCGAGCGCTTTATCTGCGCATATGAATGGTGAAGGCCTTATAGGAAAAGTAACAACACCTTTTATCGATGTGATTGTAAAAAACGATATGAAACATTTGTATTAGATTGGTTGTCATGGTTAATGGTTCAGTTCAGTGGTTATCTCTGTCGGCCCTACGATCAAGTCGTAGGGTGACGCAGAGCAATAAAAGCACGCCTGCTTGATGTTGGCTCTGTGGCTGTGCCATGCATTCCGACAAATTGCTTACCCAATTGCCAACAAATGTAAAATCCCTGACGACCTGTTCACAGTTGCACGATTTGACTATCGAAGTGACGCCTTTCGTCCCTCATGTTGGCGTTGTTTGTCCTTACAATGCGCGCTTTAGAAAGATTAGTGACATTAAATAATAACAATACGCACTTACTATTCCTGATTAGCAAAAAACATAAAAAGGGCAATCACATGCGCAGAATCTCATTATTCATCTTCAGCTTTCTGGTGGCGTCCATCAGTTGGGCTGAATCCTATGTCTATCTGACTAACAGCACCATGGAAACATTGACGCTGGATACAGTTCAAACGGGCCATAACAATATCACTCACGGTAATGAGTGGGAGCAGTTGGCTACTTCTGTACCACCATTGGCGACCGTTAAATTTCTTCGATATAACCGTGACGACGGTATCAAGTGGGGAAAGACTTACTATTTCACCACCACTGTTCAGGGGGCAAATAGTTCGGTTGAGCTGAAGCAGAGCCTGGTGGGTACCATGACGTTCAGTAAAATGTGGCTCTCTGCGGAGAATGATCCTTGGCACTATGATCGCGACATCCACAATATTCCGATGAACTTCGACGGCAAGGATTCTACCCTGGCGTTCCGTTCACAGTATGCACGTGCTTCGGGCGATGATATCTACTATGTGATCAACAATGACTGGAAACAAGAGCGCCGTGACCCTGCCAGTAACAACTTTAAAGTTCTGACCTATAACACCTGGGCGCTGTTACCGGGTATTGAGTCGAAGAATACGCATGATCGTCTGGATACCATCGCGGAAGAAATTATTCAGGGTTATGACGCCGTCGTCTTCCAGGAGCTGTTTGACCCAGCCCTAACGGCTCACTTCCGTGACAAGATTCGTGCTGAATACCCCTACCTGACGGATATTCCGTTCAAGCTGGGTAAGATCCTGACCGGTGGTTCTTTTATCGCCAGTCGTCATCCAATTATTGAGCATGATGATGCCGTGTATGATGCCTGTCGTGCCGACGGCTGCTTGGCGTCAAAGGGCATGAACTATGCGAAGATTAATAAAAACGGCCAGATCTACAATCTGTTTGGTACCCATACCCACGCTTACACGACGCCAGATGATATCGCTGTTCGTTTTGCGCAGTTGGCTCAGCTGAAAAGCTTTATCGACAGTAAAAACATTCCAGCCAATGAGCCAGTTTTAATGGCCGGTGACTTCAACGTAGACAAGCTGCACTTCCCTCAGGAGCACTATAACTTCCTGAACCTGATGAATGCGACCGAGCCGATGGCGTTAGGCGAGTACCCACACTCCTACGCTGGGCCTGTTAACGTCTATGCGGAAGACGAGTATACCGAGTACCTCGACTACGTGTTGTACTCTAACGAGCATGTGGCTCCAATCTATTCACACAACAAACTGTTAGTACCGCGCAGCATTGCCTGGGATCACTGGACCAGTTGGGATCTTTCTGATCACTATCCGGTGGCCAGTGAATTTGTGTTTCCTGCACAATAATCTGACCCAGTAATCCAACGCCGGCTCACTACAGCCGGCTTTTTTGTTTGTGCTATTTAGTTATTCAATAGTTCTAGCGCTTGCAAGTAGTACTTGCCTTCACGACCTGCATTGGAAATATATCGGACAATATATTTTCGAGCCTTATCCTTCTCACTAATTTGATTCAGACTAAAGCCGTATTTGAAATAGAAAGAGTCCGGCAGCGGAATCTCTAATGCCTCCAGCTTCTGAAACTGTATAACGGCTTTACTGTGATCGTCGGCGAGAAGTGCTTTTTTCAGTGACTGCATGTAATTGTCTTTGCGAACCTGGAGCGGCAGCCAGTGCTCTGAGTAGAGATTTAAAGCGGCTACCTGCTGTTCATTGAAGGGCCACTTCTGTTGATATTGTTTGCCGTTAACTGTAAGGCCGACAATTATGTCCAGTGAGGTCGGCTTTTGAGGCAGACTTTTAACGGCATCTTTCAATTCGATGTCGATACCGCCTTTGGACGTAACTATCGACAGAAACCCCCGGTCTTGTAGTTTTTTATTTTCATCATAGCTAACCAGAGTCACTAACGTATCGTAGTTGCGTTTTAAGGGGCGAGAGGCTGGCCGGGTCTGGCCACTGGCGTGCGTATTTTTCGTCTCCTTACTGACATAACGCCAACTGCCATTCCCACCAAAACACATATTGAAAGGACGGTCATCCAGAAAACAGGGTATCCACAGTACCGGTGTAGCAATCAGGATCATTACCAGATCAGGATCTCTCCGGGTTTTTACTTCCTTATGATAGAGGTCGCTGGAATACTCTTCCTCATACTCGACTTTGTTAATGGTGACGCGGAATCGGTTTTGATCAAGCTTCATATCTTCGAACAAAATGTCAGTTACCTGATTATCATTGTGAGGTGTTTTCCACTCACTGGATGTGCCCTGATAAACTGTTCGAGAATCATAGTGGTAACTTGCACAGCCGGAAATAAGCAAATAGCTTGCAATTATTAACCATGGTTTCCAAATGCTTTTCGAGAAACTAACGTGAATCATGACGACGACCTTAACTAGTTTGATGTTTCATGTTTTTTGACGAAATGAATATTCTGACCTACTCGCGCTGCAGGCAGAGCTCTCCTCCTGACTTCTTATATGTTTTTGGCGGGACTACCCAATTTCCTGTTGTGTCAATGTCACCTTGGTCATAGTAGTCAGTCCAGCCATCGCATACGCTCTTACCGTGGTTCTTTCGACGTCGGAACTTTAGGGCATACGCTTTACCGCCCTTGAAAGCACCCACTTGGTAAAATTGTGGTGGAATGACTATACGGGCTTGAGAGTTGATAAACCCCCAGTTATGTCTGCTATTTTCGCTAACTATGACGGCTGCTAAACCTTCCGAAAAAGAGTGTGCGGAATTAAATTGACCGGGAATGACCTGATCTCCTTGGCGATTAATATAGCCCCACTGGCTATTGCTACTTCGCACTGCTGCCAAGCCGTCGCTGAAGCTCTTAGCCTCCTTGAAGGTGGCGTTGAATGCTTGTTGGCCTGAAGTATTAATGAAGAGATAGTCAGTGCGGCCATATTCGCTGCTGTTGACAGCCACTAGCGCCAGTCCTTGCTGAAATGGCTCCGCATACTTAAAACGTGCTGGAATCACAATCTCTCCAGGCCTATTTTTAAACCCTTTTAGACGACTCTTCTCGTCGGTATAGACTGTCCACTGACGTCCCTCTTTATGGCATTGGTTGTAGGCCTGAAAATTGGCCTCCAACGCCTGTTGGAGTGACTCGGCCTTTTCCAATGCTTGTTTCGCACCGGGATTGCAATGCAGTTTAGTCAGCCGATCATAGCTCTGTTGTCGTTCTTGTTGATAGGAGGATTGCCGTTGTTGAATATCGGCTAATTGTCTCTGTTTTTTCTGAATATCCTGATTGACTGATTGGTGGTGTTCGATATTGTCGAAAAAATCATCAAAGTTATCACTCGCTTTTCTGTAGGATTGCTCTGTTTGCTGTTGTTGTTTGGCGAGTTTTTGTCGGGCGTTTTCTGCCAGCCACAGACGCACCGGTACAAGATTGACGTGCAATTGTTCAATTTGTTGGCGGTCTAACAAATAGTTTTCGGTGGCAGTGGTTAGTGGATCCTTAAACGCGGCTTTCGCATCTAGTGAGGGAAAATAGCTGGTTTTTTCGGTCACCCGGCTGGGGAGGCGATAAAAGAGCTTAGACCAGTCAGGGCTGCCGGGCACATTAAAGCTGGCTTGAGCGTCACCAGCACTAGAGAATACGCCGGGGTCGCACTGATAATAGAAAAAACCAAAGGCTTTGGAGTAAAGTCTGAGATGGATTTTGGCATCATACAATGTGATTTGTTGCCACACCTTCGTGGGTATATCATTACGGCTGTATGCCTTCCCGCCGATACTCACTGAACTCAATGTCCACCGCGCAACACAAAGAGTGACGGGCTCGCCTATTAACGTCCAGAGCTTGCTGCGAAGCTCTAACCCAATGAATGCATGGTCACCATCGCCGCCATCTGCTTTAACCAGTTCGCCCACTTTAGCAGAGGTTTCAATGACCCTGCTGGTTGCTCCGAATGCGGGCATGTTTGTGAATAGTAGGGCGAGAATCAGTAAGGAGTTGAGTCGCCTTACAAGACGCTGCTTATAATGCGTCTCCTTATGAGTAAAAAATGTGGAACAATAATTGGTTGAGTTCATTGCGACATGTCCCTTATCAGGAATAACAAACTTCTAATACCCTTATTATCGGTATTGGACTACCACTTTATAGTTAATTTTAGTCGTAATGGTTAGCCATAAACTTGATGTTACACAATACGAATGCAATCCTTTTTTATAGAATACGATCAGGATAATCTTATTTCCCCAGGAGGCAGT
>JBFKTM010000291.1:0-4913 GCA_041636295.1 Oleiphilaceae bacterium | reverse complement strand
CGTTTCACCGTTGTAGATCGCCTCTAAAATGGCACGTTCGCTGTTAATAATAATCTCAAGCAGCTCATCAACACCGCCCATTTCGTGAAATGCATCGAATCCGCGCCGCAAAAAGCTGTGTAGATTGCCTAGGCCCGCCATTTCGGCTGGAGAGTGAGTTATTTTTAAGGTAAAGCTCACCAGGCGGCTGCGAACATAAACATCAAGGTCGTTGCCAATATTGGCGATTAGCTGAATCTGGTGTAGCCGCTGCTTTTTATTATCGCAAAGGCGGTAGGCCTCGCAGTAAGCCTCTTCGGTGATGGTATCCACCTTTAGCTGATTAAATAGTACCTCAGCCAGTTGTAAATCCAGCTGTTGTGTCAGCAGGTTTAATTCAACCAGCAAGCCGACGGTATAGAGCAAATTGTCGGGGAGGAGTTTAACCATCACCGGAAAAACACGCTCTAGGTCGTCGTCTCGCTGGGTAAACTCCTTAGGGGCATATAGGTCTTTTAGTAAAAACTCCAGCCCTTCGTGATACCGGGGTGTGTGGTAGAGGCTGTGATGTGTTTTCTTTAAGCGTTCAGCCTGCCAGTCGCCCAGCTCGATCATGCGTGAATTAAGGGATTTATCCTCGCGATACCTGAAGTTGTGGTAATCAAGCAGCAGTTGTTGAAGTCGTTCTGCATTGTTACTTTTTACTTTGGTATTTACTAACTTTTCCTTGGACATGTAGAGTTATCCTAACGGCATACTAAGACAATGGCCGCCTATTCTACACGATTGTTGCGCTACCAGGAGTGGCAAAAAAGAAAAGAGTGCAGGAGCCGAAAAAAAGAAATGAGAGATGAGTGCTATTAAAGAGGAACTAACAGGCGGACAAAGGCGTCCGCCGTGCTGATATGCTTACTGGGCGGCCTCTAAAGGGCGTTCCGGCATCATGTCCAGAGCAGGAACCCACTCTTGGCTGTCCAGGGTGACAAAGTGACTGGGCGCATTCGTTTCAATAATTCTAACCGAGTTAGGGCTGTTTTCCGCGCTGGTGAGCATGGCTGCCCGATCAAGAATCCGGTCGACCTTGGGTATCAGGAAGGTGCCATGTCGTACATTGTCATAAATATCGAATGAGGTTTTCTCCATCCACGCCATGATGTTCTCAATGTTTCGAACGATGGTGAGATGGTTTTTGGTGGCAGTAAACAGCTTATGAAGCAGCTGTTTTTTGCGTGGATTCATCTTGCCAAAAAAACTTTGTCCGTAAGAGGACGAGGGGGTGCTGTTAATAAAACGTATTACCCATGGCCACATACCGTGGCTAACGGGTTCCAGCAGTGCAGTAACCAGAGGGTGCAATTGGCCTTGAGGCAGTACCGGAGCTTCCAGCACAATATCGGCATGCTTGTATAATTCAGGGCGTTGTTTAATTGCTTCAAGTACTACCGCGCCGCCACGAGAGTGACCATGAACTCTGACGTTTTCAGTAGTGGGCAGATTTTCCATCGCCTGGTTCAGTATGCTGGCATCATATTCGATAGTGCCTTCCAACGACTTAATAGGTATTTCCCAAGGAGCAGGTTCAGGAGAGGGGCCGCTAACCGGAATATGATAGTTGCTACAAGTCAGTAGAATAAGTTCGGTGGTGGCACCCTGATAGGATTGAGTGAAGTAGCAGTGGTTTTCAAGAAATCCATGTACGCCAATAACAGTATGTTCGGCTTTGCCGCTATGATTTCTGACAGAAACTGCGCCTTTGCCCACGGTATAGACTCTTCCTGAAAACATTTCAGTATAGGTCTGATCGATGGTCTTTATAAGCTTTCGGGCGTGAATGGCCTTCATTCAGCTTTCTCCCCCAATTTTTGGTAACAGATCCCGTAATTGCGGAATGACTGCAATTACGTGTTTTGCCTCTGAGCTTCAGACTAATCCGTTACGTCTTTATTATTAGTGGTCGAATATCACACTGATACCAGCGACTATCTCACTTATTATGATTCTAGCCCGCTTTGGTAAAATGAAGCCAGCCTAATCTATAATACTTTCGTCTAACTGGGTGATCTTTAGCTCAAGTTTGTGATATTGGTAACAGTTATTTTTCTTAAAGGTTAAGTTTTGCTCTTAAGAAGAAACGCTAACCTTATGAATTGATTATAGGATAGCAATTTGCACCATAGTGTTAATTTTTGTTACAGAGAAAGAGGCATTAGACTGTATAACTTTAGGGCGACTTGATCTGAGGCAAACAAGGGTCCATATTGCTCTATCTAGTGATAGCACTAGGCAGTAAAGAGACGCGAGTTCATGCAACACTATTCGACTCTTCAGTCAGAATAGTGTTGTTGAATAACTATTATAAGGAATAATAACAAGGAGTCCGGCATGAGCACTGAAGCTAATGAGCCGATCAATGGGGTGGATATTGCTTGGTTGAGAATGGATAGTCCAACCAATTTAATGATTATCAATGCGATGTTGATCATTGATAAAATGGAGTTTGAAGAGTTTAAGATAACGATTCGCAACCGGTTTCTAGCGTTTTCCCGGTTTAAAAAACGTCCGGTGTCTCACTCTGGCCAGTATTTCTGGGATACCGATCCGTATTTTGATCTCGATAATCATGTTCATAAAGTGGCATTGCCTGGCAAAGCCGATAAACCCGCGTTGCAAGCCTATTTGGCAGATCAGCTAAGTGTGACCTTTGATCCGGCCAAACCTCTCTGGCAGATTCACTTTGTAGAGAACTATGCCGGAGGTATCGCGGCGATTTTACGTGTTCATCACTGTTATGCCGATGGTATATCGCTTGTTTCGGTGTTTCACTCCATCACCGATAGCAGCCCTAATATTAAGCCTTTTATCAGTGTGGAAGCCGGTAATGATGACTACATAGAGAAAGGCTCAACAGGTTACTCTCGCCAACAGGAACAGATCAATCTTGATGACTTCTATCCATGGCCACGTTACCAGCAAGTTATTGATAATGCCGTTCATGTCGTTGAAAAGTACACACGCCTGGGTCTAAAAGCCTCGGAGGAAGGCGTACATATTTTACGTGACCCTGACCTGATCATGACTTATGCGAATGATTGCCTGAAGATCGTTTCGGAGGTTGGAAAACTGGCGCTACTGCCCTCAGACCCGGACACCTCGTTGAAGGGAACGCTGGGCGTCAGGAAAAAGTGTGCCTGGTCGGAACCGGTATCGCTGGACCATATAAAACAGGTTTCCAAGGCGTTGGGTTGTAAAATTAACGACCTGCTACTCTCTTGCGTGGCAGGTGCTCTACGCGAGAAGATGTTAGCTTCAGGTGATGATGTGGATGGACAGACGATCCATGTCACGGTGCCGGTTAATATTCGGCCTATGGGTGAAAAAACGGCACCGAAACAGCTAGGCAACCACTTTGGTACGGTGTTTGTGCCGCTGCCGATAGGTATCGCCAACCCAATTGAGAGAGTCTATAAAATTAAGCATGATATGCTTGAGCTAAAGCAGTCGCTGCAACCCGGTGTATCATTCGGATTGTTATTTGCAACCGGGTTGATGCCGAAGCAGGTTCAAAAACCGCTTATGGATGTGTTCGCCAAGAAGACCAGTGCGGTAATGTCCAATGTACCCGGTACTAAAGAACCCCGCTATCTGGGGGGCGCACAGATAAGAGAGCAGATGTTCTGGGTGCCACAAACGGGCGGGGTCGGTTTGGGGCTCAGTATTATTAGTTATGCCGGTCAAGTTCAGTTTGGTCTGATTGGGGATGCCAAGCTGTTCCCGGAGCCTGAGCAGATCGTGCGTCGCTGTGTTGAACAGGTCGGTTATCACCGGTTTGATTATGTCGCCGAGAAAGCTCAATACACACCACAACAAACTCAAGTTTCATAGCAGTAGGCTTAAGCCATTGCATGGGATGACATCATCAATGCTCACCAATGTGTGAGCATTACATTAGAAAGCACTGTTCGAGTAATGGTCTACGGGCAGTGCAACCAGCAGCAATATAATAAGCAAATAAATTAATAAGTTGAGTGCGAGTGAAAAAAAGTAATCGAAAGCATAGCCTGAGACTGTGCAGTATTCTGTTGTTCGGGTTGTTATGGAGCAACCTTTCGTTGTCTGACCCGCTAACGTTGGTCACTTCAAGCTGGCCCCCTTATATTGGCAAGAGTTTACCGCAGCAGGGGGTGGCGGTTGATATCGTCGTTACGGCCTTTGCAGCGGCCGGGGTTGAAACCACCGTCATCATGGAGCCGTCCTGGAAGGCCGTCCGGGAGGGGATGGAAGCGGGCGTCTATGATGTCATTCTGGGAACCTGGTACTCCGATGAGCGAGCCCGTTTTCATCGCTTTAGTGAACCTTTTATGATGAACCGTTTGAACTTTATACGGCGCAAGGGAAGCAAAGTCTCCTATCAAACGCTGGCGGATTTAGAGGGGGTCGTAGTCGCCACAGTCAATGAATATGCCTATGGTGAAGAGTTTGAATCGACGCCCGGCCTCTACCAGATTAAAAGTAATCACGAGATACAGGCATTGGTGAATCTGATGGAAGGAAAGGCTGACCTGGCGTTGGGTGATATCTGGGTCATACGGCACGAACTCAAGAGCTACATGCCAAGTAAATTACAAGAGATAGAAGTCATTAAAACACCGCTGTCTGAAAAAGGGTTACGCATTGCAACCAGTCTATATAACGAAAACGGTGAAAGTATTATTACGCAATTTAATGCCGCAATTGCCTCAATGAAAAAAGAGGGGGTATTGGATTCGATTATTGAAAAGCACAAAGGTTACTATCAGTGAAGTGAGCGGGTTTTTGCCACAAGGTCATCATCCCTCACTTCAGTTAATTATCTGTTGGTTCATTGATAACTAGCCTTGATTCCAGTCGTTCCTCCTTGCATCAAGGCTACTAAATAGGGGTTATTCAGACGGCCG
>JBFKTM010000290.1:0-4916 GCA_041636295.1 Oleiphilaceae bacterium | reverse complement strand
CCTCGGTTAGTCGCGCATCCACCGCTTTGATATTTTCCCTGGCTTGTCGTGTCTTGGCCAATAGGTCACTTTTCTCAAGTTCTATCAGTGTCTGGCCCTTGCTGACCATGTCTCCGGCACGGACATTAAGGGTTGTTATTCTCGCCAATATTCTTGAAGAGACCAAGGTCGCATACTTGGCCGCAATCGATGCAGGAACCGGCTCAATCAGGTTAACCGCTCGCTGGCGAACCGTCGCCACGTCAGTAGCATCGACTGCCACCTTATCTAATGGAGTTAAGCCCGGTTGGATTTTTTGGTCAAAAAAGCCGGCCATCCAGACAACCATCAGCAGTAATCCGCCAATGGCGACCACAGGTATTAGTGTGCGTTTGAATGACATCATCATAGGGCTACCCCCTTCTCCTTAATAGGCTTGTCGAATACCAGCAAATAGACCACAGGCACCACAATCAGTGTAAATACGGTAGAGGCAATAATGCCGAAGATGATCGCCAGGGCCAGCCCGCTAAAGACCGGGTCCAATATGATGACCAGGTTACCCAGTAGCGTAGTACCGGCGGTTAACAGAATCGGTCTCATACGAATAGCGCCCGCTTCAATGAGTGCCTGCTTGATAGGCATCCCCTCAGCGCGGGCCTGACTAATGAACTCAATCAATATCAGCGAGTTGCGAACAACAATTCCTGCCAGGGCGATCATCCCGATCATGGCGGTTGCGGTAAACAATACCGGGTCAGGCGCTCCCGCGATGGTCCGTTCACCGAACTGGTTGAGCAACCAGAACCCGGGCATAATGCCAATAATCGTCAACGGTATTGCCGACATAATAATAAGTGACAAGGCGGCAGATGCGGTCTGTACTCGCAGCACGAAAAAGATCGCAACCAGTGCAAAGGCAAAGGCTAGCCCCATATCCCGAAAGACATCAACGGTAATCTTCCACTCACCTTCACCGCCCCACTGGATATCAACGCCCTCAGGTAGGCTCCAACCGTCGCCTCCCCCACTGGCCAGAAAATTTCGCTGCTGCCAATCGGTCAGGGTGTTATCGCCCGCAGGTTGCCCCTGATCTGCATGGACATCTGCAATCACTTCTGCCGGTGTACGCCCCGACAACTCTGCCGTTACATAAACCACCGGTTTGAGATCTTTACGATAAATAACCGGGTCGGCAAAACCCTGCTCGAACTGCCCCAACTCTCCCAGTGACACCAACGGTTGTGGTGCTGCCTCCAAGCCATGAACCGTACTGCTCTGCACAACACCTGAACGCCCCCGCACCTGTAACCGTTCAAAATCATTCAGGTCACTCCGTTCGTCGGGCGCGAGCCGTAACTCAATAGGCAGCGGCACGGCTTCTCTGGGCAGCGGTAAGTATCCGGCCGCAAGCCCCTCATTGGCCATCACTAACGTAGTATTTACATCATCGGTCGCAATACCCGACAAAGCCGCTTTCTGTTTATCCGCAATAAACCGCAGGCGTGTTTGCTGCTCTTCCAGTGATGAGTCCACTTCTACTACATAAGGCTCTCGCTGAAGGCGTTCCATTAATCGCTTCGCGGCATCTTCCTGGACGTTATAGGGGGTTAGCGTATCGCCATATATTTCCGCCACCAGCGTACTCATTACCGGCGGGCCTGGAGGCACTTCAATGACTTTAATGCTGACGCCGTTTCGACTGAATGGCTCCAGTAAAGCCCGCAGCCGCAATACCACACCATGGGACTGATGCTCACGTTCGCGCTTATCAACCAGCTTTAAACGCAGTTCTGCCAGATGGGGTGCCGTTCGTTGATAATAGCGCCGCACCATACCATTGAAATCGATCGGCGATGGTGTACCAACAAATGCGGCTAACACTCTGATTTCCGACACCTGGCTAACGAGTGTAGAGATATCCTTGGCCATTGCGGCAGTCTGTTCCAGGCTACTCCCTTCCGGCATATCAATCAGAATCTGTACTTCGTTTTTATTATCAAATGGCAGCAGTTTAAGTGGCACCAACCTCATCACCGGTAACAGTGCAGCCACCACAAATAAAGCAAGCATCAACCAGAGAACCCACTTGGCTTTGCGGCGGCTCCCCAACAACGAACCAATTCCCTTTCGATACCCCCTTAAAAGACCCGATTCTTTATTGATATCTGATGATGAAGCCGTGGCCCCTTTCAACAGACGACTGGCAAGCCAAGGTGTGACCAGAAAGGCCACCAGGGTGCTAGAGATCACACTGACCGGCACATTAAACGCCATAGGTGCCATATAAGGCCCCATCATCCCGGTAATAAAAGCCAGCGGTACAAAGGCCAGCACAATCGTCAGGGTAGACATCAAAAGAGGGGTGCGTATCTCTGCCATAGCCTTAACGATACCCGTACCAATACCGTCACCACCTCTCTTCAGAAAGCGGGAGATGTTGTCGACACCGGTAATCGGATCATCAACCAACAAACCGAGCGAGAGGATCAAGGCAAACAGCGTGACACGGTTAATGGTGTAACCAAACGCCATATCCAAAGCGAGTGTAATGCCATAACAAATAGGGACTGCCAACCCGACGATTAAAGCGGGCCGCCAACCAAGAAACACACCAATAAAGATCACCACAGTAACCACCGCAAAACCTAGACTGGCCATTAGGTCATTTACCTTCTCATTGGCGGTCGCACCATAGTCACGAATGACTTCTACAGCGATCTCACTGGGTAACATCTCCTCCTTAAGACGCGCCAGCAGCTGATGAACATCATCCGCCACCTGCACTGCATTGCTGCCCGGCTGTTTGGCAACGCTAATGCTGACCATCGGATGCCCTGCATTAACGGCACTAAAATCGGGGTGGTCAGGCGTGAAGTCAATCCAGGTGTAGTGTTTGGCTTCCGCTGGGCCATCAATAATATCGGCCACATCCTTGAGCAGGATCGGTGACCCATCAATCACATTAATGACCAGCGTTTGCAGTGCGTCCACCGAACGCACGAAATCACCACTTTCCAACACGATGGATTGATTGCCAAAGGTCCACTGACCTGCACTTTTCAGCACATTGGACAGTTGAAGAGCATTGACGATATCCACCGCCGTGGTTTTACGTGCAGCCAGACTTTCAGGCTTAATCATTATTCTGACGGTACGCGGTCTACCACCGACCACCTTCACCTCACTGGTAGAAGGTATACCTTGCACCAAAGTCGAGAGATCTTCCGCCACCCTACGCAGCTCGTAATCGCTATATTGCTCAGGCTCACGACTCCAAAGGGATAAAATCATTATTGGAACATCATCCACCTCTACGGGCTTAACGATCCAGTTAGCCACTACACCGGGCACACTATCTTGGTTTGAGTAGAGCTTGTTATAGGTGTTCAGTATCGACGCCTCGCGATCTTCACCAACTTTAAATCGAAGCGTAACCGCCGACTGCCCCATCTTTGAGCTTGAATAAACATGCTCTACGCCGGGTATCTGCGCTAAGAGTTTTTCAAGCGGCGTCGTCACCTGTCGTTCAACCTGCCTGGCACTTAACCCCGGAGCCTGCACCAACACGTCGACCATCGGCACCACAATCTGTGGTTCCTCTTCTCGTGGCGTAAACACCAGAGCCAGCATGCCCGCTATCACCGAGATAACCAATAAAAGCAGCGGCACACTGCCATTTAAAGTAGATCTAACCAAGTTATCTATTGGGTGTTTCATCGATGGAGATCTCTGCAAGACATTTCGTACCTATTAACCAAACATAAAGCAAACATTAAACAAATAGTAAGCGAGCATTAAGCAAGTATTAACGTTTTAGAGCACAACGCCAAAAACCTTATATAACCATATAGCAATACTTATATTCAACCTTTCTGCAAAATATAATTGTGTCGATTAAAAACCGGCAATGGCGATAACAACACCAAACGGTTCGTTTATCTGGCACTCTGAACTTTACATGCTAGACCTTTGTCATATTTAAGTTACGGCCTAAATTTGGCTAAAATAGACCTTATTACCCAAAAGCTACTGTTGAGAGATCGAATGCGCAGAGTTGTCGTTACTGGAATAGGCATTGTTTCATGCCTTGGAAACTCCAAAGAAACCGTACTTGAAAGCTTAAAACAAGGGACATCAGGTATCCGGTTTAATGAAACCTACAAAGAGAAAGGCTTCAGAAGCCAGATATCAGGGTCGATTGATATTGATAAAACTGCGCTAATAGACCGCAAAGTGCTTCGGTTTATGGGCGACTCTTCAGCATTTGCGTATATCTCCATGCAGCAGGCCATTGAAGATGCCGGGCTGACCCTGGAAGAGATTTCGAGCCCACGCATTGGCCTTATTGCCGGCTCCGGTGGCGCCTCTTGCGAAAACCAGGTTAACGCTACAGAAATCATGACTGAGAAAGGGGTAAAACGTATTGGTCCCTACATGGTGCCCAGAATTATGGCCAGCACGGTCTCGGCCTGTCTGGCAACCGCCTTTAAGATAAAAGGCGTTAACTACTCCATCTCGTCGGCGTGTGCGACCAGCTCACACTGTATTGGCCATGGTATGGAGCAGATACAGTCGGGCAAACACGACATTATTTTTGCCGGAGGCGGTGAGGAGGAGCACTGGTCTCAGTCCATGTTATTTGACGCAATGGGTGCACTCTCGACCAAATACAATGATGCACCTGAAACGGCATCTCGTCCCTTTGATCAGAGCCGTGACGGTTTTGTCATTGCCGGTGGCGGCGGTATGCTGGTATTGGAAGAGCTGGAACACGCTCGCCAACGAAATGCGCCGATCTATGCGGAATTGGTTGGATACGGTGCCTCTTCAGATGGATATGACATGGTTGCGCCCTCCGGCGAAGGTGCAATTCGTTGTATGCAAGAGGCTATGGCAACCGTTGATACGACCATTGACTATATCAATGCTCACGG
>JBFKTM010000289.1:0-4929 GCA_041636295.1 Oleiphilaceae bacterium | reverse complement strand
TGGAATCTCCCTCTTTAATAATTTCCAATTCACTCACACCTTCGAACTCCATATCTTTAGGAAGACGCACCGCCTGATTATTACCATTTTTGAAAATAGATACTGTTCGCATAGTCACCGCCATCTAATTTTCCATATGTCACTAGACTACTCCAGACCACAGCCTATGTAATGCATATGCATAAGCTTTACATAGGTCGAAATCGCCGGATTTAAAGTGGTTTTGGGTTCTGTGCGGCAGTGAACTTTTTAGTGTCTAAAGTTCCAGACCCGAAGCGTTTCAATTTGGGGACAGTGTACAGCCTGTTTTTTAATCAACTCCCTATTACTAATTTTTCTCCAACTCGAATGGTACTTACTTAACTGAAAAATGGCATCTCCAATCCGTTATTCAAACCTGGAGAGTCATTCCCGCCTTCACGAGGATGACAATGTTTAAATAAGCACCATTCTTCTCTGAATCCAAAAATTACGAATTATCTAAAGCTTGCTCCAGTTGACATTTGTCATATGTAATCTGGAATATTCAACTACCATCACGCCTCAATGCGAACTATTCTTATTCGCAACAAATGCTTTAGGAAGATACTCACTCTCTTTCTGAAACAAATTCTCCATTCCAATCGCTTTTTAAGTTTTACGCGTGATCAATGCGTTAGAAGTAATACAGGACTACGAAAATGAAACCTATATGGTCAGCCTATTTAGGAACTACCGCTCTACTATTTAGTACTTTTGGATATGCCAGCAACGGTATGAATATGATCGGTTATGGTGCCCGCTCACTCGGCATGGGAGGAACCGGAGAAGCCACGTCGAGTACCAGCGAAGCCATGAACATCAATCCGGCCGGTATTGCGCACATCGAGCGCCGTGAAGTCGCCGGTGGAGTGAGCATCATGAACCCAACCCTAAAACATACGGATCATCTCGGAAATACTGTTGAAGATAGTTTAGAACGCCCCCCCATTCCCTACCTGGCCTATAGTCACGCCGTTGGTGAGTTCGTGTTTGGGGCCGGGATATTTCTTCAAGGCGGACTAGGCACTGAATATCAGGGGCTCGTCACCCCTTTCTCAGCCATGGAGAAAGCAGGCATGCTGACAGACCCGGCAAACACGATTCCGCCCGTAGACACCATTCGAACCAAAATGTCTCACTTGAAGCTCACACCCACCGTTGCGTGGAAGGCAACTGATCAACTCAAACTTGGAGCTACAGTAAACATTAGCTATGTCCAGGCGGAACTGGCGATGCTTCCAAATACCTCAGTATTAGCAGACCTTGACCATAGTGGAACCGCTGGCGACTCTACTTCAGATATGTTTTCTGGCCTATCCATTGACAACTTAGAAGCCTACGGTGTTGGTTTGAGTGTAGGATTCCAATATCAATGGGGTGACCTTAGCATTGGTGGAAGTTATACCAGTAAAACCAAGCTAGATTATGAGAACGGCTCGGCAACAATGAATATGTCAGCCATGGGGCTGGGTAAGGTTAACTACGCTGCTGAGTTAGACGGGATTTCATGGCCCCAAGAAGCGAGTATGGGGCTTGGGTATCAGGTAACACCCTGGTTATTAGTGGCAACGGATGTGAGCTGGATTGACTGGTCATCTGCAATTGATCAGCTTAATATACGAATCACCGACCCAGACCACCCCAAAGCAGCCAGCTCCCGGGATATTGCCATGGAGATGAACTGGCAGGACCAAACCGTATGGGAAATTGGCGTTGAACTGACCCCCATCGAAAACTGGGCTTTTAGATTAGGTTATAACTATGGTGCCAGCCCTATTAAAGATGAGTTTCTGCGTGCACAGTTCCCGGCTATAGGAGAAACTCATTACACCGCAGGAGTGGGCTACTCAACTAATAGTTGGGAGGCCGGGTTTAGTTTAGAGCATGTACCTACTACTCGAAAATCAAACTTCAGCAACAACACCGCTGTTAACCAGTTTGGCCCAGGTTCCACCGAGTCACTCTCGCAGACGACGCTTTCACTAACGATTGCCAAGACTTTTTGATTACCCTAAAAACTGCACTCGGCTGGCGTCATGTCGAATGCAGTTACCACCCTTGAAAATCCCCCAACAGAGACAACAACCCACTAAGAGAGGTTACAACAACCCACTAAGTTTGGGTCAAACGCATCGGTGGACTCGCTTCCGTCAAAACCGCAAAGTCTTTGGCGAGGCAACTCAACCAAATCACACATGCCATCAATATCTAGCAACACCAACGTTTTTCGCTTTCCACTGATAACGCCTTTCTGCCTAAACTTCTGCAACAACCGAGATAATGTTTCAGGTGTTATCGCCAGCTGGCTGGCCAAAATACCATAACTAACAGGAAGATCCAGCCAATTGGTATGCTGTTGCTGATGCAAGTCTAACAAGTAAGAGACCAAACGTTGCCCTGCATTTTTCATTGTCAGTTGGTCTATTCGATTCATAACATAATTGAGTTTATTTGACATCGCTGACAGTAGCTCCATCAATAGCTCGTTGGACTGTTCACACAATGCCAATAGATCCCCTCGGGCAATGCTGTACAACTTAGACTTTTTTTCAATGCGTGCGTTCATAGGGTACTTAGCAGGTCTCATAAACATCGCCGCCTCCGCCACCATATCACCGGGCACTAGAACCTGAAACACCTTCGCCTCCCCTTCAGGTGACCAGCGATATAAATGAACCTCACCACTCATCACAATGTAAAAGGCGTTTGCACTCTGCCCCTCCTCAAAAAGCTGAACCCCAGTCTGGTAGGTTCTGGTATGACCTCGTGTAGCCAGTGATTGTAGATGATGATCGGATACATTTCGGAATGGAAACGACTCGCGAAGGTAATCAATCGGTTTCGTTTTGAGCATCACTTTTTACCGCAATTGACAAATATCATATGTAAAACAAACACGAAGTGTAACACTTATGATATGCATTATCATTTAGATTCAACAAGACAGGATTGAAAGAATGTCACAGGGCTTACTCGTTACACTACATTTATTCTGCGCAACCATTTTTATCGGCATTGTTGCATTTGAGGTATTGATTCTTGAGGGAATACGACCTTTTTTACCAACACAGTATATGTCTCTTGTCGAACAAGGAATTCATAAACGAGGCCGAAAAATCATGCCCTACTTTGTCGCGACCCTATTTGTAAGCGGCATACTCATGGCTATCAATTACTTCTCGACCATTGGCTGGCCCCTGAATAGCGCAATGGGAACACTACTCAGTTTAAAAATTCTGCTGGCAACCAGCGTTCTTGTTCATTTTATTCTTGCGATGAAACACTCCGTCTGTGGAAGCATGACCTCTAAGCGTTTCAAATATACGCACCTCAGTGTCTTCGCTCATATGATACTGATCGTCTTCCTCGCAAAAGGAATGTTCTATATTCAATGGTGAAATTAAATGATCTAAAGAGGGCCAAAGGAGGACTCAACCCAGAAGACGGCAAATACTATTCGTATATCCAAACTAACAACCAAGTAAACGTGAAGGCAAGCTCACCGAGGTCGAGCGAAGAGGGAAACTCTGGTTAACGGATAATTCGCTCCCTTTACCGATTGGCTATACTGATAGTATCGTCAACGAGAAAGAGTTCTGGTATGAGACAAGTACACCATCAACGTAGCGTTAATTACCGCCTTTTTTGCCCAAGAAAAGTAGTTGTATTGGTTATTATGAGTGTTTTTATGATGACCCCCGCTACAGTTTTGGCCAACAAGCTCATCTTCAATACCCAGGAGTTTGCGCCTTTCAATTACACCGAAAATGGAAAAGTCGCAGGGCCAGCAGCAGAAATCATAAGAAAAATTTGTACTGACATAACTGCCAGCTGTGAAATTAAATCCCTTCCTTGGCGACGAGCGCAACACGATGTAAAGGAAGGAACGGCAAACGCTCTTTTTGTCATCGGCTGGAATCAGGAACGTTCAACGTGGCTGGATTTTAGCCCTCCTTTACTGAACACTGAATATGGTTTTTTCGTTAATACCTCAAATACAAAACCATTTAATACAATAGCCGATTTTGACGGTTTGAAAGTGGGGGTATTTGGCCCATCGAACACATCGAAAAGTCTAAATAATCTATCGGTATCAGACTTAAAAAATATTGTAATCGATATGACAGCTGACGATATCTCTGCCTTCAAAAAGCTAGAGGTAAACCGAGTCGGGACCGTCTACTCCAACCGAGAGGTGGGAAAAGCCATGATAGACGAACATAAACTTAGTGGACTGAAATATGCCCTTAGTCACCGTAAGCTCAAGTACTACATAGGCTTTTCCAAACAATATGCGCCAACGGAACTAGTCACGAGATTCAACAGTCGTTTCATGGAACTACACAGTCAAGGGGTTATTCAGTCCATTTTGGATAAATACAATATGGTGGCCTCAGAGCTGGATTAAAGCTGTTAGTGTTGGTGTCTTGTTTGAGACTAAATTACTCCTACACTTTTTCTGGAATTAGACTACTTTATATCCCACCGGACAGCAGACACTGTCCACCAGGCCTTTAACACACCCCGCATTTAAGGTGAACGCTATGAAAATATTTAGTGTGTCACATATCATCCCTACCCTTCTGCTCGTATTCATACCTTTAAGCATTCAGGCGGTAACGTTTTCAGTTAATCAAGACGCCTTCACCCAGGACAACAAACCTTCAACTAATTTTGGACGAGCATTGCGACTAAAGGTAAGCGATAGCCCAATGAAAATCGGCTTTATCGAATTTGATGTGTCGAGCCTGAGCGGTAATGTCGTACAGGCTGCACAATTACATCTTGAAGTACCTGTTGTCGTCGATGGCGGTAATGTCTCATTGATGCTGGTAAACGGTAGCTGGTCAGAAGGAACTATCACTGCCAACAACCAACCTTCTCTTGGTGCAACCATTCTCACCTTTC
>JBFKTM010000288.1:0-4965 GCA_041636295.1 Oleiphilaceae bacterium | reverse complement strand
GTTTCATCATGCGATTGAACACCTGGGCGGTTTGTCCAATCTCGTCTTGTGTGTTCAAGTCAATAGTAATACTAATATCGGAGGTCTTCTCAATGTGGCTCATGGCCTCTTTTAGCTTATCTAATGGATTTACGATCGAGCGGCGTACAAAAACACTCAGTACAATCACCAGCCCTGCAGCGATAATAGTACCTACAACATAGGAGTAGGTTAGCGACTTAGTTAGGGCGTTAATGTGATCACGCTCTTCTCCGGCAACCCGCAACTGTAAAGCGATTAACTCTGCCAGCTTGTCACTGATGGGGTCAATTTGGTCGTACAATGGGCCGTCTATATTATCCAATTGACCGCGCACATCGCCCGATAAACGGGAAAGCTGTTGATCCACCTTGGCAATGGCGCTATCGGCTGCGGCAAATAGGCTCTTGGCTTCATCGGCCAGTTGAGCCTCCTCTTTGGTCAGAGACGTTGCCAGGTATTGCTCCCATTTCGTCTTGATCTGAGCACTGGCCTGGCGCACATCCGTCAGGGCCTCTTGTGCTGTCTTTCGGCCCGCATTGGCTTTATTCACGGCATCAATCACCAGTACCGCATAGTCATCGGCAATAATTTTGAGATCCTGCAGGGGAACAACCCGGTCTTTATAAATACTCTCCACGCCTTGATTGATCTGGGAGAAGATGTTGACGGCGCTAGTCACCACGACTACTAGCACGATAATAGGAAACAGAACGGAAAGACTGAGTCTCATGCCGACGTTTAATCTCGATAGCATTCTACATACCTCATCGTTACCGGAATGAACAGGGTTACATCCAGTATAGTGATGAATCAGCGCTTTGGCAGAACAATTCCGGCAGCAGTTGATGGGCGTCCGATTTCAAAGCATCTATTTAGTGATTTGCAATATCTGGATATACCTACTTAGTACTACTGACTATTTTTAATGGATAAAAATGACTGCTTACTCAAGAATAATAAAAAATTGGAGAACTGTTGTAATGAGCGATGCAAAACCGCGCATTCTTTCAATTGATGACAATCATGCTAATCAGGCTTTAATTAAACAAGGCTTGGGAGATAACTATCAGGTAGTTTTTGGATTAAATGGTCAGGATGGCATTACTCAGGCAATTGAATGGGTGCCGGATATTGTCTTGCTGGACGTCAATCTACCTGATATGGATGGTTTTGAAGTCTGTAAAAAAATGCGCACACAGCCAGAGTTGCAAGAGGTACCGGTGCTGTTTATTTCGGCGTTGACCTCTTTGGAAGATCGCTTACACGGTTATAAGGTCGGGGGTGATGATTATATTTGCAAGCCCATCAATATAGATGAACTCCATTCCAAAATAGATGTAAATCTGACCAACAAACAAAAAACAACGTCTTTGCAAGCGCAGTTACAATCGGTATCGGAAACCGCAATGACGGCCATGACCACCAATGGCGAAACGGGTCAGGTCTTAAACTTTATTGTCGATACCTACCAGTGTAGTCGTTGTGAAGAACTCGCCCTCCTGACATTCAGGTTCTTGCAGGGATTTGGTCTTAACAGTTGTATTCAGCTGAGAGCTCATCAGGGGCGTTATAACTACTCTTGTAAAGGGCGGCTTAAGCCACTGGAAGTTGAACTGCTTACCCAGGCGGAATATGCGGATCGCATTGTCCATTTCGGTAATAAGAGTATCTTCAATATGTCGCATGTTTCGCTGTTGATTAAAAATATGCCCGTTGATAATGAGGAATTATATGGTCGATTAAATGATCATATTGCCATCGCACTTAAAGGCATCAATGAATGGGTGAATACCTATCGCTTAAAAGAGAGTGAGTGTGTTTCACGTGAGGTGAAAGTCACTCACAGCCTTTCACTACTACGGGATGAACTCAGGGATATTGATATCAGCTTCAGTAACTTTGGTCATGAAATGCGACACTTGGTTGACAATCTGATCGTTGAATTAGAGCAGGATATGATCGCTGTTGGATTGACTGAAGCGCAAGAGGAAAGGTTGCTCGCCATTATTAAGGAGAATCGAACGCGCATTGAAGATATACAAGATTTAAGTGATGAGATGGAGCAACGGTTGTTGCGACTTGAAAACTCCTTTATCGAAGCCACCCATTAAGCGGGATTTAGGAGTTCTTCATGACGGAGTATTTATTATGGCTGTTGCCGGCCTTCCTGTTGGGGGGCGGTTTACTGATTTGCTACTACCAGGGCAATGCAAGGCTTAGCCGGGCACATTTCAAGTCTACGGCAGGCCAGCTTGATTCGATACTGAATACGGCTATTGATAGCATCATTATCTCTGACGAAAAGGGTGTCATTCAGTCGGTGAACAAAGCGACGGAGGTGATGTTTGGTTATCTGCAGTCCGAGCTGATAGGCCAGAATATCTCACTGTTGATGCCAGAGCAGCATGCCAAAGTTCATGATCTGTATATAAACCGCTATCGCAGTGGTGAAACTCCCAAAGCAATAGGAGTAGGTCGAGAGATCTATGCCAAGCGAAAAGACAATACAGTATTTCCCATACGTATTACGCTGGGCGTAACGACATCCGGTCAACACAACCTGTTTACCGGATTTATCAGTGATATGTCCGAGCGCAAGCGATATGAAGATAAGTTATTGAATCGAGAACAGATGCTGGCTCGTTTGCTAGAAGGTGTTGATGACACTATTTTAGTCTTCTCTGAGGATGGTTCAGTCGTTTTAGCCAACAATTCCGCACTGCAAGCACTCAACCTTCCGGTAAATAAAGTGGTTGCTAAACCGGTATTCGACATTTTTTTGAGAGAGGACGCGGCATTTCATCTGAATTGTGTTAATGAGGTGATTGAAACACAGCGGACATTGACGCAGCAAAGACAACATGGCGACTTTATTCTTGAGTATAAGTACTCACCGATTCTGAATGGTGAAGACCGGGTACATCAGGTTGCGGTAGTGGCCAGAAATATTACCCAGCATATCCGAAGTAACGAGGCGTTGGCTCAGGCAAAAGAAAAGGCCGAAATAGCGAACCGGGCAAAGTCAGAATTCCTATCACGTATGAATCATGAGTTGCGAACGCCACTGAACGCAATACTCGGCTTTTCTCAGGCTTTGTTAATGGATGATGAGTATTTGACAGATGTCCAACGAGAATCGGTGAACTATGTCTTTAGTGCAGGCAAACACCTCCTGGAACTGGTGAATGAGTCGTTAGACCTGGCTAAAGTTGAGTCAGGCAAGATGAAATTTAAAATTCAAACTGTCGATACGGCTGCCTTGATAAAAGAAAGCATAGGGCTGTGTCGAAATCTGGCAAATGAAAAGCAGGTGACAATAGTAGACTTGGTGAACTATGGTCAAGTGCCCTATGTATCCGCAGACTTTCTTCGCACTAAACAAGTACTTATTAACCTGCTCTCCAACGCGATTAAGTATAACCGGCCAGGGGGGAAGGTGACGTTGAAGCTAAGGGCTTTGTCGCGGGGCCGAATCAGATTAATGATTATTGATACGGGATTTGGCATACCGAGTAGCTCAATGGACAAACTATTTGTGCAATTTGAACGATTGGGGGCAGAGCAAGGTAAAATTGAGGGCTCAGGCATCGGGTTGGCCCTTTCCAAACAATTAATAGAGCACATGGGGGGATGTATCGGGGTGGTTAGCCGGGAAGACAAAGGCTCTACTTTCTGGATTGAGTTACCTTGCACTGATGTATCGGCGGCTCATGAAATCGGCTCGGTGTTAAATCCAGACTATTTATATCTGTCTTCCCGTCAGCAAATGACAGCACTGTGCATCGAAGATAGCCCGGTCGTTGTACACTTGCTTGAGTCCGTTATTCAGGAGTGTCCTGGAATATCACTGATCTCAGTGCATGACCTGGAGTCGGGGTTAAAAGTGCTTGGCCATATTTCTCCACAGTTACTGTTTTTAGACGTTAACCTCTCGCTTGGACATGATGAAGAATATCTGCAGGCGGTGAAAAATAAAGTGGCTACCATGGACATACCGATCATAGGGCTGGATACCAAAAGCAATGGTATTGTTCCTGATCATAAAAAATATCAGGGCTGTGTTTCAGTCATATCGAAACCGATTAATACAACCAAGTTGAGAGGGGCGCTGCAAAGTGTGATGAATCTGACGTCTGAGGTTGAGGCCGGATAACGGCGCAGTTGTTTGACTTAATTTGAGAATTACCTGTTTACCTACGATCAATGAGTGGCTAGCAGCGAACGTTTGGCTTTGGTTTCGCTGGGTAACTCGCCAAATATGTCTTTATAGAGCGAAGAGAAACGACTTAGGTGAAAAAAACCCGAATTGACGGCGTGGTAAGCGATGGTTTCATCATAACCACTTTCAGAAAGGATCTGCTCTCTCGCTTTAAAAAGTCGCCGTCGCAGGTGAAACCGGTAAGGGGATGTCTGCGTATAGTGCTTAAATTGATAGTAGATAGTGCGCTCACTGGTATTCGACAGCTTAGCGAGCATTTGGGGGGAAAACGACCAGCCCGGCTGGTCCTGTATAAATTGAATGGCAATATCCAGGCTGATTGGCGTTTCACTTTCACTGATTGGATATTGGCCACAGATGGTTGGGCAATGGCAGTATTGATCGTTAAGAATATTGAGCATACGTTGTTGAAAACCTTGTAGTACTATTATTGAGGCTTGATAGCTGTGTGCGATTTGCAGGTCTTTGAATAAGTGTTTAAAACAGCACTGAATGTAGTTCGTTATGTTGAGATTAGCGACTAAATGCTGGTTTAATGACGCACCTCTCAAACAGTCTTTCGGAACGCCAAAAAGGATAACACCTTCCGTTGCAGACAGTGGTAACCTGCAGGACTCTCCAAAAGAGAGCGTTTTAATGGTTGTTAATGTTTCTTCCTTTGACACTATCAGATATTCGATATCTAAGGAGAGAGACGTGACTGTAATGGGCTGAATGTGTTTGAT
>JBFKTM010000287.1:0-4971 GCA_041636295.1 Oleiphilaceae bacterium | reverse complement strand
GCACTATGAAACCGCTTATTAACACTCCAGGGTTTGTGGAAGCATTAGCGGACTTCGTAGAGGCACAACACTACTACCCGCCGGGTGGTGATAACTTCGGACTGGCAGATGTTAATCAATCTTTTGCTTCGGGCTCAGCGGTTTTTACTGACAATTGGGATGACTCGTTTATTTTTGCGATGCAACAAGACAGCCCGTTATATAACAAGGTGTCTGCTGCTATCTCACCTGGGGCTCGCAACGTCTGGAACAGAGTGACCCAGCAATGGGATGCCTTTCCGAACATTAACTATGCCCCTTACATTGCTTGGGGATGGACTTCCGCTGTAACGGCCAATACACCCGATCCCGAGATGGCCTTCGACTTTCTTGGCTTTTTCGCAAATGATCATAATCATCAAACTGATTTATTAATCGGGCGTTTGGGGGTCAATCCATTCCGCAATGCCGATTTGTCGATTAGCTTCTGGCAAAAAGGAGGAGGCTGGGATAACGCGATCACCCAAGCGTATATGGATACCTTTACTCAACAGAGAACAATGAAAAACCAGGTGTTTGATTTGCGTATCCATAAAGGGGGGCTGTATATGAAAGCCCTGTCGATTGGAGTAAAACGGGCGCTGACTGGTCTGAGTACACCCCAAGAAGCACTGGATGATGTGGCGGTGAAGTGGGAACAGCTAAATGAGGAGATTGGTATCGATAAACAACGTAGGGCGTATGCCAATGTGGTGATGATGGAAGATCGTACAGGGAATGCGTCATTATGAGTCTGATTGATGTGCTTCGTAACTATCGAGCCACGCACCGGCTATCGGGCAAGTTGCTCTATTATATTCTTCTGGTGAGTTCGTTATTGACGCTCATTGGTACCGGTATTCAGCTCTATAACGATTATCAAAGTGATAGGGGCCAGATCAATAAAGACATGCAAACCATTCAAGATAGTTTTTTGCGGCCGCTCTCTAATAGTATTTGGAATCTTGATAAGGATCAGGTGTTAGTGCAGCTTAACGGTGCACTTAAAATGAGGGATCTGATTTATCTGGAAGTCGAGGAGTTAGCGGATGACTTGCCACGATCATTGGCTCGCGTCGGTGAAAAGCGTTCAACCAATGTATTGTCACAACAATACCCTCTGATCTACGACAATGGGAGGGTGAACGTTGAAGTGGGCAGGCTCTATGCGACCTTTACCTTAGATGGCGTTCATGAGCGGCTACAAAATAAAGTACTGCTGATTTTAGGAACACAGTTTGTTAAGACTTTCCTGGTTTCACTCTGTATTCTTGCCATTATTCATCTGTTGATTACCCGTCACTTGCATACCTTGGCGCAATTCGCATCATCAATTGATTTTACTAATCTCGCTATGCGTTTGAGATTGCAGCGCAACCATAACCGTGAAGAAAAAGATGAGCTAGATAAAGTGGTGGACTCTTTCAATGAACTACAAGATAAGTTGTCAGTTCACTTGCAGGAGAGGCTGGCAGCGGAGCAGGCGTTAAAAGAGCATAAAGCCCGTTTGGAAGATATCGTTGAACAGCGTACAGCCGCGCTGAAACAGAATATGCACATGTTGGAGCGTGAAATTGAAGTCCGCAAGGCCTCTGAATTAAAAGCCACCGTGGCCTCAGAGCAGGCGCTGGCGGCGAGTAAATCGAAAAGTGAATTTCTTGCTAATATGAGTCATGAAATTAGAACTCCGATGAATGCAATTACTGGGCTTTCCCATCTGCTGAAACATACCACCCTGACGGCACATCAGCGGGATTATCTCAATAAAATTAGCGGCTCCTCGCAATCACTACTTGGCATTATTGATGATATTTTGGATTTTTCTAAGATCGAAGCGGGTGAATTGAAGATTGAGCATATTGACTTCATGTTGGGTGATGTACTGCAGCAGCTTAGCAATGTTACTGCTTATGCGGCCTTTCATAAAGGGTTAAACCTCCAGTTTGAGGTACCCGCGCAGTTGCCTCACCACCTTGTTGGCGACCCTCTTCGGTTGGGACAGGTACTGAAGAATCTGTTGAGCAATGCGATTAAATTTACAGCACAAGGCGATATTACGCTTCGGATCAGTCAACAGGAGGGCGGTGGTCACCCTCTGATGCTTAAGTTTTCGGTGCAGGACAGTGGTATTGGCATGAGTCCAGAGCAGCAAACGACTATCTTTGAGTCATTCAAACAAGCAGATAGTTCAACTACGCGGCAGTTTGGTGGCACTGGTCTGGGCCTGTCGATTTGCCAGCGGTTAGTGCAGTTAATGGGGGGCGATATTGGCGTCGAGAGTATTGAAGGCCAAGGGAGTCTTTTCTTTTTTACGGTAGGGTTCCAACAGCCTGCCAACCCCAAGTCTTTAACCGCTATGATCCCCACTACCATGTATCGGCAAACTGCTATCCTGGTAACGTCCCATCCACCACTGCAGAACCAGCTATTGGCACTGATGGAGCCGCTTAATTTCAAGGTTCAGGTCGTGAACTCCTTAGCTTCTGCTGAAGCGGCTATTCAGAAGCAGGCGGTGTTGAGCGAAACCTTGTTGGTTGTTGATCTCATTCATGCCGATTCATCCATTGCGCAGCTGCTGACCAAGTATGAGGGAATGCCCGTAGAAGAGCGTCCGCTGCTATTAAATATCGTTTCTTCTAGCGGCTTTGATTCAGAAGTTTCAGACAAGGTGCAAGCAATCGTTGAGAATATCATCTCTCCACCAATATTCCCGGCGCGACTAGTCAATGCCATTAATGATGCGTACCACCATCGACAACAACCTGATACCGGGTCGATGACGGAAATAACGGCGATAGGGCTTAAAGGGAGCCGCGTGCTAATGGCAGAAGATACACCACTCAATCAATTAATCGTGCAGGAGATATTACAAGAGTTGGGGGTAATGGTTGACATTGTTGACAATGGACAACAGGCAGTCGAGAAATTTAAGGCTAATGGGCGGCAGTACGATGTTATTCTGATGGATTTACAGATGCCGGTAATGGATGGTTATACCGCGACTCGTGCCATTCGCAAACTGGAGTATGGCGCGCAGGTCCCGATTATTGCTTTGACCGCTCACACCCTCAGTGGTGATAGGGATGCCTGTATCAATGCAGGAATGAACGACTATATCGCCAAACCCTTTGTGGTCGATGAGATGGTGATGACTATCGAAAAGTGGTTCTTACAACGAGTCGCACGCCCCCGCGCGAGCAGCCGTTAATTAAATAACGTCTTGGCATCGTGTGTTCTGAAGGTGTTTGTACTAGGAGGTACGTCGTTGGTTTAGCCGTAAACTATCTTGAGTAAGCGCGTTGGATTACTAATATTCTTTAAGACACGGCTTTGTATCAAGGCTAAAAGCCATGCCTTAAAGGCCCACCACCGTCATCCTGCAAGTTGTAGAATGACAATGAGGTATAAAAGAGCTCTTAATTACCGCTGCTGTTTAATCAACGCTTTCAACTCTTCCAACTGCTGATGCAGGTCTTCCAGCGTATGTTTGCCTTCGGCTTTATCTTGCGCCGCTTTCTCTTTGGCATGTTCATCTTCCAAGACGCTGACCACGATACCGATCACCATATTCAGAAAGGCGAAGGCGGTAAAGAAGATAAAGGTGAGGTAGTAAGCCCAGCTGAGTTTGTAGACTTCCATGGTCTCGTACATTACATCGGTCCAGTCTTCAAACGTCATTACCCGAAACAGGGTGAGCATCGAGATGGATATGTCCCCCCACAGGGTTTCATTGATCTCGGCGAAAAACGTACTGCCGATGGCGGCATAGATATAGAAGATAATAAACATCAGCAGAATGACATAGCCGAGCTGGGGCAACGCCTTCACCAGCGAATTAAGCAGCAACCGCAACTCAGGAATAATTGAGACCATTCGTAGTACCCGGAAGATCCGCACCAGTCGACCAATCAGAGCCATCTCACTGTCTTCAATGGGGATCAGGCTAACCACCACAATCAGGGTGTCGAAGATATTCCAGCCGTGTTTGAAAAAGTCACGTTTCCGTTCCTCCCCCAGATAACGAATGATGATTTCAACCAGAAAGACCCCGGTGATAAACCAGTCCAGCCACTGAATAACAGATAGCACATTGTCTGGAATATCATAGGTTTTAGCGCCAATCACCAACGCTGAAAATACAATAATAAAAATAACAAACAGCTCAAACGTCTTGTTACTGCGTATCTGAAGAAAGGATTTCTGAAGGTTGTCAGTGTTCATAATTGGTAACAGATCTTTGCCTGATAAAGGGTAAACGTTGGGGTCATAGATAAGGGCGGAAGTGTAGAGTTAAAGGCGGGGATGTCAATGGTTGGGAAGAATAGGAATACAAAATTGTTCTTCCAGCTATTAACAAAATAAAAAGGAATAAAAAATACGATACATATGTCTCATAAATAATGTGGTATTTGAGGGATAATGTGATCGGGTTCGCTTTGCTACAAAAATACACCGTCAATAAAAACGATAATTCAATGAGGTAGATTTGGGCAAGCAGGGACATTTGCAGTAATTTGTAGGGATAGAAATGAAAAAAAGTGTAGTAGTTGCGTTTTCAACGTGTATTTCAACCATCTCTTTGGGTGCACACGCAGAACTCCAGTCTCTCGACGACACATCGTTGAGTAATATGACAGGGCAGGCCGGTTTAACGATTGAGCTTGAAGCCAAAGTAGATATTGGCGAAGTTAACTATAAGGATGAGGGTAATATCTTTCTGACCGGAATTTCTTTCGGTGGTATCGGTTCAGTCCAGTCAAAATACGGTGTACCGGTAACCTTTGGCGAGTCACTGGATAATGTTCGGCTTGATATTGATGTTGCTGGAGACGGGGCAGACTCGACCAACCTGATGCTTAACGCCGGATTGCGTAAGTTTGATGCCCCCATCAGCAGTGGCGATATAACCGAGCTGGCAAACGTAGGCTCCCATGGCGAGACCGCAATCCTGAT
>JBFKTM010000286.1:0-4971 GCA_041636295.1 Oleiphilaceae bacterium | reverse complement strand
CTATCGCCGACTGGTGCCTGGTTTTTGGGCTCCGACCGAGGCCAGTGTCGGGGTCGATAATCGTACCTGTGCGATTCGTCTGATTCCGGGCAGTGAACATTCGCAACGTATTGAGTATCGAATAGGGGCGGCTGATGCTAACCCATATATCATTCTTGCGGCGGTTATTGCGTCTGGCCTGTGGGGCGTTGAAAATCGGGTTGAGCCTGAGCCGCTGGTGGAGGGGAGTGCCTATGAACATCGCTTTCCTGAACATCTGCAACTCCCCAATACACTGTGGGATGCAGCTCAGCGGCTAAAGCATTCCAGTATTGCGCGCCACTACTTTGGGGACGCCTTTGTTGATCACTTTTCAGCTACCCGTGAGTGGGAAGAGCGAGAGTTCAGGAAACATATTTCTGACTGGGAACTGGATCGTTATTTTGAAATTATTTAGCGCGTGACACGGTCACAGGTAGGACAGATGAAAATTGCAATACACTCTCCCATTGATGGACGCATAGTGGCGGAACGGGAGCTTGCTAGCGGTGCGGAGGTGGCCGAGGTGGTTGATCGTTCCAAGACCGCTCAACAGCAGTGGCGGCAGGTGGCGTTAATTGAACGTGCGGTTATCTGTCACAAGGCGATAGACTATTTTACCGCTCATCAGAACGAAATCGCGCTTGAATTGACGATGCAAATGGGGCGACCAATTCGCTACGCGGCAGGTGAAATTCGGGGGCTGGAAGAGCGCGGTCGCTATATGATCGACATTGCAGAGTCGGCGTTGGCTGATCAGATGGTTGAACAGAAAAGCGGTTTCAACCGCTTCATTCGCCGAGAGCCATTAGGGGTGGTAGTGACCATTGCGCCCTGGAATTACCCTTATCTAACGGCCGTAAACTCAATTATTCCGGCCATCATGGCAGGCAATAGCGTAGTGCTGAAACACTCCAGTCAAACGTTGTTATGCGCTGAACGTTTTGCTGAGGCTTTTAAACAGGCAGGCTTAGCGGAGGATGTTTTTCAGTATCTGCATCTTGATCATGAAACCACCTCATTGCTTGTTGCCCACGACAATGTCGATTTTGTCTCATTTACCGGGTCGGTAGCCGGTGGCGCTGCGATGGAAAAAAACATTGCTGGGGACTTTAAAGGGCTGGCGTTGGAGTTGGGAGGCAAAGACCCCGCGTATGTGAGAGAAGATGCCAATCTGGCTCATGCCATTGAGAATATCCTGGATGGAGCACTGTTTAATTCAGGGCAGTCCTGCTGTGGTATTGAGCGAGTCTATGTGCATGAGTCGTTGTTTGAACGCTTTGTCGCCGGAGCCATTAATCAGATCTATGAGTATAAGCTGGGTAATCCACTGGATGAAAACACCACGATTGGTCCGATGATCAGTGCCAAAGCTGCGGATTTTGTGCGGCAGCAGATTGATGAGGCGGTCGCGCTGGGTGCAAAGTGCTGCATTGATAGTGGCTATTTTGAACGGGATGAAGAGGGCACCAGCTATATGGCCCCTCAGTTGCTGACCCATGTAAATCACCGCATGAGCATTATGACGGACGAGAGCTTCGGCCCGGTGGTCGGTGTTATGTCGGTGGCCAGTGATGATGAAGCGATCAAACTGATGAATGACAGCCCATTTGGTTTAACCGCCTCTATCTGGACAGAAGATGAAGCCGAGGCGATTGCCATTGGCGACCAGCTGCAAACCGGCACCGTGTTTATGAACCGATGTGACTACCTTGATCCGGCACTGGCGTGGGCCGGTGTTAAGCAGTCAGGGCGTGGTTGTGCGCTCTCTTCTTTGGGGTATCAGCAGCTGACGCGGCCAAAGTCATTTCATCTTAAACGCATTTAAAAACGAACCACAGCGACGATAAATACTAAAAAAATAGCTATCTGAGAGAGCGAGCCTATGGAACACCCTTTAGACCTCACATCGACCGAAGCATTGCAGGGTAACTGGAATTACCCCACCACGATTCGAATGGGGAGTGGGCGACTCAATGAGCTGCCGTTTGTTTGTAAGTCGCTGGGTATCAGGCATCCGTTGATAGTGACTGATGCTGGATTAGCGGGGCTGCCATTTGTGGAGCGGGCTTTAGCGTTGATTCGGGCGGAAGGTATGAGTGCGTCGCTGTTTAGTGAGGTAAAACCCAATCCGACCGGCGACAATATCGCTCAAGGTGTTCAAGCGTACAAAGCCGGTGGTCATGATGGGGTGATTGCTATGGGGGGCGGCAGCGGTCTGGATGCAGGCAAGGCTGTCGCCTTGATGAGCGGCCAGAAGCACACTATTTGGGAGCTGGAGGATGTCGGCTCAAACTGGTTGCGGGCAGACCCGGCGGGCATCGCTCCTATTGTTGCTATTCCCACGACCTCCGGAACAGGGTCTGAGGTAGGGCGTGCTTCGGTTATTCTGGACGAGACTGCACAGGTTAAGCGAATTATCTTTCATCCAAAAATGATGCCCCAAGTGGTGTTGGCCGACCCAGAGTTGGTCACTGGATTACCGTCCCAGCTGACAGCGGCAACCGGCATGGATGCGTTTGTTCACTGCCTGGAGGCCTATTGTGCGCCTGGTTATCACCCCTTGGCCGACGGTATTGCATTGGAAGGGATGCGATTGATTAAAGAGTGGTTGCCTGAGGCCGTCGCTAATGGCAGCGACCTGGTGGCCCGCAGCCATATGATGGTGGCCTCTTCAATGGGCGCGACGGCCTTTCAAAAGGGGCTTGGCGGGGTTCATGCACTGGCTCACCCGCTCGGTGCGTTATACGATGCGCATCATGGGTTGCTAAATGCGATTTTGTTGCCCTATGTGTTGGAGCGCAATCGCGTGGTCATCACCCCCAGAATTGAACATGTAGCGACCTGTCTGGGTCTTGAACAGAGAGACTTTGATGGCTTTATGGCCTGGTTATTAAACCTTCGCCAAGAGCTACAAATTCCCCACTCACTTTCTGAACTGGGTATTACCACAACCGAGGCGGATAAGGTCGGGCAAATGGCCGCCGTAGACCCTTCGGCGGGTGGAAACCCGATTGAATTAAAACCTGAAGACTATAGGGCACTGTTTTGCCGTGCCGTTAATGGCTCTCTTAGATAAGCAGGCATCCTAACGTGAACGATAATCCGCTTAAACTGGGTATTCTTGACTGCGATATATTGCATGACACGCTCATTAAGGAGTACGTCTCTTACCCGCACATGATTCAGACACTGTTCATGCAGGTTGACCCATCGCTGCAATTTACCGTGTACCCTGTGATGGAGGGGGAGTATCCGGCGGCGCTGGACGAGTGCGATGGGTATCTTATTACGGGTAGTAAAAGTAGTGTGTATGACAGTGACGAATGGATTGGCCAGCTGCGAAATTATATCCGTACCCTGGCGACTCATCGTAAAAAAATGGTGGGTATCTGCTTTGGCCACCAACTATTGGCTCATGTACTGGGCGGCCAGACTCGGAAAAGTGAGATGGGGTGGGGTGTTGGCGTCATGGATAGTGAGGTGGTGACCCAACCCGACTGGATGCGCCCGGCTCAGCCATCGTATTCACTGTTGGTCAGCCATCAAGATCAGGTGGTACAGCTTCCGCCCAATGCGCAAACCGTCGCAACCAGCCGCTTTTGTCTCAATGCAGCCTTTCAGATTGAAGATTATGGGTTGGGTTTTCAGGGGCATCCGGAGTTTACGCGTGGCTATAGTCGTCAATTGATGGAGATGCGTCGCGATAGAATACCCCAAGAGGTGGTGGAGGCGGGCCTGACCTCACTGACCACAGAAACGGATCACTTGCTGGTGGCGCGCTGGATCGTGAATTTCCTACAGTAGCTGACGAAATGGATAACCGGCAACCGTAAGGTGGAGGCTCTTTAATAGGATGCTCAATAGACAAAAATGGAATTACCACTAGTGTGCGCGGCTATTAGCCTTTCGCATCTTAAGGACTAAAAAGTCTAAACAGTTACTGTTAATCACCTAACTGAATGAGCCAATATCCACTATACTCAAGTTCGCATACCGACATTTTGACAGGGCAATAGCAGTGCTAACCTGTGCTATTGGTTTTTTCTCTTTCACGGTTGCTCATCGGGTTGCGGTAAGATGGAATTGTTTCTTAACAACCGAATCAGCCGCCTGCAGACATTCGATTCAAGTGCAATCCAGTTACTGTCGCTGGTGAAAAAGGGATTTTTGGAGGCCCTGGTTCTAAGTAGTTCTCGACTCACTGAACTCAGCCGTAGTGCCCGAGGGCTGAATGCTGATTACCGTGCCACCCTGCTGGTAGACGGTTCTCAGATTGATGTTTCCAGCAATCACTACTTCCAAGAAGGCGAATACCTGCAACTCAGAACCGCTTCGGATGGCGGGCTTATCGCCTTTGGCCGTATCCCTCATCCTCGTGCAGAGCTTCAGCTTCCCCTCGCACTGATTGAGTCCGGACTGCGGCGCGCACTGCCCGCACAGGCCTCCATTCGCCAGCTCTACCCGTTACTCAAAGCCATTGCCAACGCCCCTTCATCACTGGATATACCTAACGAGATTATTGACGGTGCACAATCGCTAATGAATGGTCTCCCTACGTTGGATCAAGTGCAGCAAGTCGAGCTGTTTCGGCAGGCGATGTTTAATAGCGGAAGCTTTCTGGAAAGTAAGTTAGCCCATGCCGCCCGTTTTATTGATCAAAACAGAGCGAGCCAAAGCGCCGATGGCTTTTTATTCGGGGGCGACTTTAAGGCGGAAATCTCCAAGTTTATTGTTACTTTGAAATCGTTGGGAATTGAAACCAGCGTATTGTCGCCTAGCATGCATCGAAACTATGCCTCCAAATCCACTGTCTCCGATCCCCTGGTCTATACTCCGCAAATGCAACCCCGGCAGCGATCGCGAGCGCCCAGCTACCCTTGAGACTCCCAGTCACGTTCGAGCTCCTCGTTTCGTATCGCGGTGGCCCAGAAACGTGCTCATGGGCCCGTT
>JBFKTM010000285.1:0-4980 GCA_041636295.1 Oleiphilaceae bacterium | reverse complement strand
CTGTCGGCCACGCCTATGGAGATCTCTAGCGCTATACAGTAACCATTGATCGTGAAAGGCTCTACCAGTGCGTTATAGAGCATCTCACTGTATTTAACCAATGCCTTGCTATCAGCTATGCCTGATATCAATACCACAAATTCATTTTCTGCCATTCGCCCGATGACGATATCTTCTTCTGTCGGGCGAGTTGGTATCCCGGAATGGTCTAAGTAGGTTTGGCTTAACCGTTTAATCCGTTGCACTACTTCTTGCGCCAAACAGTGCATACCTGAGCGTCCGCTCGTCACCTCAAAACTACCAAAATTGGTAATAAGACAGCGGAGCAGTGCCGTTCCCCTGTGTTGATCTCGCCCATAATCCAGCATCCGTGTCAGCTTTTCAGTAACCATTGTGGCATTAGCCACCCCTGTTGAGGCATCAGTGTACGCCAGCTTGTAGATTGTCTTCTCTGCCAGATAGCTATCAGTAAAGTTGCGTAACAAGCACAAATAGTCGCCCTTAAACCCCTCTATAAAACGCCCTTCTACCACAAAAGGATTTTCCTCCGCATGGCTAGATACCAGAAATTCCCGTGCATCTTCCTTTCGGGTTGCCTGCTGCCAACTGACCAGCGCCCCCTTCACGGAGTCGCTCGGGAGGCAATCAAACAGGCACTTACCCGCACCAATGATGCTGGAAAGCCCCCGCGGGAGAGCGGAATTTTGATGGATAGCCTGAATTACCCCCTCATGATCAAGACTGATCATCGCATCAGACGATGCTCGTAATAGACATCGTTCCCGTTCCGCTCGATCTTTTATCGAACGACTGACCTCTCGCGCATTCATCAAAACATCAAGGCGTTTTTTCAAAATACGCCAATTGACGGGTTTGGAAACAAAGTCAGTCGCCCCTGCCTGGTAAGCCTCTTCAATGGAGTCATCGTCATCCATCCCGGTGGCCATGACAATAGGAATCGGATCATCCGACATCAATTGACGCATCGCCTGGCAGGTTTTAAAACCGTCTAGACCAGGCATTCTGGCATCCAGTAATACCGCATCAAAATGGCATTGATCGAGTGACTGTAATGCGGTTACGCCATCTCCAAAGTCTGTGATTTGGTAACCAAGTGCAGATAATGCTCTACTTGCCACACTTCTAACGACAAAGTCATCATCAACTAAAAGAATATGTTTTTTTGACTCAACGCCCTGAGTTTGCCAGGCCATACCGGAATCCCTTCGGGTGGACCTATGTTGTAATCGCATTTGCGAGCTCCCAATAGTTTCCGTTGCAGTTAGGAAGTATTTATTTTCCAGATCAAATAAAGGATCGTTTAATTAACTCATTCGGATCGATTTACTGATAGTAAGTGCATAAGACAGGCCAACTTGTATAAAAGGCCGGGCTATCTACGGGAAAGATTAATACAGGGGAGTGACTCAGAGTCTTACGATGCAGATTCGCAATTTGCAATTCAACCTGCAACTCATGTCAGAAAAATGCGGTTAAGAGATAGAACGATCACCAACCATCAATTGCAGATAGCAGATGAATTTGATGGTTTAGGGTTGATAGGACGTCGTCAGGAAAACGCGTGGGAGCAACATTAACGACATCCAGCTAGAGGTCATCAACAATACAGTTTTGAGCACGTTCCCACTGTTGCTTTTTGCGGTAAATAGTCGAGGCACTTATTTCAAGAAAGGCAGCCGCTCGTGGTACATTACCGTGACAGTTCTCGATAGCCCGTTCAATAATCCGCTTTTCTTCGACCCACAACGGCTCAATACGCTGCGAAACTGAAGCCGGATGCTGTTCGTTCCTACTCCCGCCCTCCAGAGCGGCAGAATCTGACAACGGACTCTGATGAGAATGAGTGGATTGATAAAGACTACGAGCCGATGAGGCAGGCACCTCTCGTTTCTCAATCACTGGGCTAGAAAAGCTTGCTGGTAACATCGCTTTCTCGACGGTAGTGCCCTCATTCAAAACCACCACATTACGAATTATGTTGCTTAATTCGCGTACATTCCCAGGCCAATCATAGGAAAGAAAGTCTTGCTCGACTTTTGCACTAAATTGCTGGAATGATTTGTTTTCATCTTTCACATACTCCGCCAGCATTGCATTCGCTATTGATAAACAGTCGCGCCCACGTTCTCTTAAAGGAGGCATCTGAATTGGAATAACATGCAAACGATAGTAAAGATCTTCACGGAAACGCCCCTGACGAACCTCTTCTAATGGATCACGATTGGTTGCGCAGATAAAGCGCACATCGACTTTAATCTCCTTACTACTGCCGACTGGCTGAAAGGTACCCGATTGAATAAAGCGTAGCAATTTACTTTGCAACTCCATAGGCATTTCGCCAATCTCATCTAAAAACAACGTCCCCCCTGCCGCACGCGAGGCGGCTCCCTCACGCGCTGTGGCTGCACCTGTAAAGGCCCCCTTAACATGGCCGAAAATCTCACTCTCCAGCAAGTCCCGAGGGATCGCTGCACAATTCAATGGGACGTAGGGTTTATCGGCGCGATTACTCTCTTGATGAATAGCTTCAGCACACAGTTCCTTACCGGTGCCGCTTTCACCGGTAATAAACACGGTCGCGCGGCTACTGGCAGCACTTTCAATTATTCGATAGACGCTTTGCATTGGCAATGAGGCCCCCACCATACGGTGGAAGTGCTGACGAGCATAAGTCTTTTCATACTCATCAACAATTTCGGATAGTCGCTTTTCCTTTAGACAGTTACGGAGCGTAACTTGCAACCGGGCCTTATCAAAGGGTTTCGACAAGAAATCATTGGCACCGCGACGCATTGCATCCACGACCATATCAACTGAACCGTGAGCCGTCATAATAATGACTGGAATCTGACTTTCGGCACCACGAACTTTATCCAGAATATCAAGGCCTGTCATATCTGGTAAACGCACATCAAGCAGCAATAGAGAAAAAGCAGATTGGCCAAATTGATATGGATGCTCATTATCAGAGTCAGCATCACCGGTTTCATTATCTTGAGCGGCGTCTAAATTCAGTAAAGAGAGTGCTTCTGCTCCAGTATGTGCGGTAACCACGTCATAATCGGGCTCTAGATAACTTCGGTAAACAAGCGCATTAGACGGACTATCTTCCACTAACAGTAATCTTACCTTATCCCCAAACGCCATGTTACTTGCCCTCTGTCGACTAGCTCACCAACTCATCTTTATAGCGTCCATAGGCCGCCAATGTTTCCTCTACATCTGCTGACAACGCTGCAACCAGTCGTGGATAGGCTTCTACCTGCCCACTAGCAGCCTGGTTTTCCAGCGCTTTAGCCGAACCTTGTAAACGTATGGCACCAAAGGTTCCGGCACAACTTTTCAGCGCATGGGCTTCTTCTCGCAATAGCGAACTATCAGTGTTTGCCAATCCAACCTTGATTTGCCCAAGCCTTCGGCTGACCTCAGTTGTAAACATTGTCAACATGGCCGGCAGTGCCTCCGCCGAGGTATCTTTAATCAGTCGGTCGATGACCGGTTGCGATAATATCGTCATAACCACCTCAACGGGTTCTGTCACCAATGTTGTATTCGTTTGAGAGTTCTGTTGTAAGCGAGTCATCAGAGAAACCAGGTAGTCCACCTCAAAAGGCTTGCTTAGAAACTCATTCATTCCGGCTTGTTTGCAACGCTGTATTTCCGATTTTTCGGCATTCGCCGTTAGCGCGATAATTGGAGTGTTATGGTTGAGTGCGACTTCAGACCGTATTTTGCGGGCGGCCTCAATTCCGTTTAAGCGAGGCATTCTGACGTCCATCAAAATAATATCATACGGTGCCTGCAACGCTTTTTTTATAGCATCCATACCATCAATCGCAAGATCCACTGTAAATCCTCGTTTGAGCAACATTTCTGCCGCAATTAACCGATTGACCTCGACATCTTCAACTAAAAGAACTCGCCCTTCGCACTGCGCCACCGCAGTTTCGTAACCGGACTCAGACTCTATGACGCTCCCCTGCGCGCAAAATTGCACAATCTGCTCCGCCGCTAATGGTTTGATTATCGCCATCTCCCTATTCAGCATAGCAGGTAATAACGCCGTCGCAGGGCAATGTATCAGTCTAGCTTTTCGACCAGGTAGCGAATCAAGCCACTGCAACATAGCGTTATCTGCCGGTTTACCACTGTTTAGTTCAGCCAATACAGGTTCGTCAATCAACAGGTTGAGCGACTCCAACGAGTGCCCCCAGGCTGACCCCACGGCACCTTGAAACGCATCCAAAGAAGAAAACCCGATAAAAGCCCCATTACAATCCTTAACACGCGGTTCTATCATTCCCTGCAAAGGGAGGTTGGGCGTGATCAACACAACTGGGGAACCCTGCAAATTGACCGCTGGAATAGCGCTGGCTACAGCCTTAACCGGCAGAGAGAAGTGGAAACAGCTTCCCTCTCCCACCACACTATCAAGGCCGACCGCTCCCCCCATCGCTTCCACCAAATTCCGCGCAATGGTCAACCCCAACCCGGTACCACCATAACCCGTGTCACGGGCTGCATCGACTTGCTCAAATTCTTCAAAGATTGAATGCTGCAATTTAGGCTCAATGCCCGGTCCGGTATCACATACTTTTATTTCCAACCCTTGCTCTCCGGTCTTCATAGACACGGGTGAAACCAGCACAGCGATCACCCCTCGCTCCGTATATTTCAGAGCATTATCGACGAATATATTCACTATTTGTCTTAATCGCACCGAGTCTCCCTGGAGGGGACCTTGCAACATCGAGTCAACCTGGAAGTAGAGGTCGAGGGCAGGCTTGGAAGAGCGTGTATCAGCCGCGTCCAATACACTTCGCAGTATCGGTTCTAATTTGAATTCGTGCTGTTCAAACTGCATATGACCCGCTTCAATTTTGGAAAAATCCAATACATCATTTATCACATGCAACAGTGCGGACCCCGACGAGCTGGCAATATTCATCAACCGTTTTT
>JBFKTM010000284.1:0-4991 GCA_041636295.1 Oleiphilaceae bacterium | reverse complement strand
GTGTGGATTTCGATTTTTTAGGCATCTCAATATCTGGGCTTAAATTACATAACAGGCGTGGCGATACTACCGGTCTGAATACTAACCGTGGTTTGGATGGTATCGCGGATACTGCTGATGATGTTGCCACAGAGTCCTTCGGTTTTGCTCATGCAAAATTTTATATTGCTGGATTAGAAGATAATAGTCAGGGGTTACAGATAGCAGGTGCGATTAAAGGTGATTTAGATATCCAAGAGATCGCTTTTGGTGGCCAAAATGTATCGATCGGGTCTATTTATGTGACTGACATGACCGTGCAAGCCTCAATGAATGTCAGAGGGCATTGATACCCACATCACTGTAGGGGATTAACGGCTATATACGGAGTCAATGCTCCTTTTGACTGCCCAATTATGGAAAATACAATGCGTAAGGCCGTTTATTATCGGTATTTAAATTTTTCACACATACTGTTAGGTGTTATTTTTTTTTACGTATCAAGTGTTGTAGCGACAGAAATGACAGGCTCAATCGGTTTGGAGGGGCGCTACTATGTTGATAGTGCTAGCTTTCCCGATCAAGACGATGGGGGGGGATCAGTAACGGTAGAGTCTGAAATTCTTCATAAATGGTACGATAGTAACGATAATCTTAACGTATTTACCTTCATTCCATTTATCCGTTATGACCAAGTGGATGATGAACGCACTCATGGCGATATTCGTCAACTGGACTGGATTGCAGAAAGTGGTAACTGGGAGTATCAAGTTGGTATTAGTAAGGTATTCTGGGGCGTAGCAGAGTCGGCTCATTTGGTTGATATAATCAATCAAACGGATCTTGTGGAAAGCTTCGATAACGAAGAAAAGTTAGGTCAACCGTTAGTAAGATTGAGCTATCTTCACGATGACGGTGCTTTAAGTGTTTTTGTCTTACCCTACTTTCGAGAGCGCACTTTTGCAGGTGAAAAAGGGCGCTTGCGTCCGCAGCTACCTGTTGACGACAAAGATATTAGTTATGAGTCGTCCAAGGAGGAAAATCATATTGATTATGCTTTTCGCTTACAGCATACCTTTAATGAAGTTGATTTAGGTTTGTCTTATTTTAGTGGGACATCGCGTTCACCGGATTTTGTTCCAGATTTCAATACCATGACGCTAAAACAGCACTATCCTTTAATTAAGCAGACCGGCCTAGATTGGCAGTATACGGGAGAAGATTGGTTATGGAAGCTGGAAGCGATCTATCGAGATGCTAAAGCTGAAGACTATAATGCTGAAGTTGGTGGATTCGAGTATACGATACCGAGGTTTGCCGGCACCTATATCGATCTCGGTTTAATTGCTGAGTATCATTATGATTCGCGTGGTGATGTTTTGTCGGCGCCCTTTCAAAATGATTTGTTTGTTGGCGCTCGTGTTGCTCTCAATGATTTAGGCGAAGGTGAGTACCTGGTTGGAGCGTATATAGATTCAGGTAACCAGTCTCAAATCTATAGTTTGGAATACAGCTCCCGTATTGACGCGAGGTTAAAACTGAATGTAGAAATGCTGGTTTTTTCTAATATCGATAAAAATGATGCTTTTTATGATTTCAGGAATGATAGTTATCTTGAAATTGGGTTAGAGTATTATTTTTAGTTTTTAATGCTGAGTAATCTGAGGGCATCTTCGGGATTATCAGCTTTAAGCAATGCCGTACCAATGAGCAAACCGTCAAACCCAGCTTGATGAAGCCTGTTTGCCTCAACTGGTGTGCTAATTCCACTAGCACTTATCATTGCACCTGTCTTCTTGCTGAGGTTGTTAATAATCTCCAGACTTTTCAACCCGCTATCAGTATCAAGCTCTTTTTGTTCTATGTCTCGGTTGGTAATAGCAATTATGGTATGGCTGTTAGCACTAACTTCGTCTAATTCATTTGGACTGGATACCTCGACAAAAGGGGTTATATCTAAAGAAATACATAAGTCGATCATTTTTTCCAGATGACGCTTCCGAAGTAGTTTCTTGGTCAATAACACGGCAGTTGCGCCATGGTCTTGTGATTGTTTAATTTGATCAAGGTTTACAATGAGGTCCTTTCTTAATAAGGGAAGTGATGTTGCCTTGGCAACCTCTGACAGCATGGAAATGTCACCACCAAACCACCTTCCTGTAACGATAGAGAGGCAGGCTGCGCCCCCTGCAGCGTATGCTGACGCAATTTCTGTAATGCTACGTTCCTTAAGGAGGTCTCCGGCAGCAGGGGATGACGGTTTTATCTCAGCGATGATGGGGATTCGGTCTTCTCTATCTACCTGGGCGATACGTGTTAACCAGTTTTCTCGTGGCGTCATACCAAGCTCTCTTTGATCGCGTGATCGTTGCTAAATTCGATGGTTTTCTGTAATAGTCGGTAAGCCGCACCACTTTTAATGGTATCGCGAGTAAGTTGAACGGCTTCTTCAATAGATAGGTTCTGCCCCGATAGTTGAAGAATAAATGCGGCATTTAAGGCCACGGTATCTTGAGCGGCCAGAGGGGTACCATGCTTTAGAACGGACTGCATTATGGCTGCATTCTCGGACGGCGAGTCACCACTGAGTTCGAGGGGGTTGCTATGCAACATACCGTATTTGGAAGGATCAAACACTTTCTTGCGAATGTGTTGATTTACGACCGCGAAATGATTAAGACCGATAGCTGAAAATTCGTCCATACCGATTTCAGACCATACAGAAATACTGTTGTGTATTCCTAGCGTTTGCAGTGCAGATGCAAAAAGTTCGATATAGTCATAAGAGCGTACGCCGCATATTTGTCCATGAACATGAAAAGGGCAAAGTAACGGGCCTATAAGGTTAATGAATCCGCCTATCTCTTTCAGGCTCAGAGGTAGAATAGAAACGGCAATACGTCGTAACAGTGGGGGATACATTGTGGGACTGACAAAACCAATATTCAGCTCTTCTATCATGGTCTGTAGACCTTGATCACTAATGTTCACGTTTATGCCAAGCTTGGCGAGTAGATCTAATGAGCCGCATTGGCTATTGTAGGAATATGACCCACTTTTAAGTACCATTGCGCCCGCTGCTGCGGCCACAAATGAAGCGGTGGTGCTTATATTGAATGTGGGTATTCCTCCTCCGGTGCCTACAATATTGACGACTCGGTCAGAAACCGACAGGTGGCGTTTGGGCGAGTCTCGTTCAATAAATTGTACGAAGTTAATTACGTCATTCAAGTTTAGTTGTTTAGCAGATAGGGCAGCCAATAATGCGGTCAGTGTCGTTTTATTAGCACGGCTTTCAAAAACTGACTCTAAAAACGACTGGTATTCTTCTTGTTCTATAGCACTGTCATTACGAATGATGTCACGAAGTAAGCTCACCCTCATTCCTCGTAGTTATTTTTGCGTCATAGTTAGTATTCTTTGCAGCGGAAACCAGTTTCAGATACCCATTAACCTTCTCAATTATTTCATCAGAACAGGTTGGAGAAGCTTCGATAATCTTACAAATCGCACTTCCGATAATCACTCCGTCGATAGCATCTGTTGAGAAAATATTCTGCATATCTGTCACGCTCTTAATCCCAAACCCAGCCATTAGGGGAAGCTCTGTTTTTTGAGCGACAGTTGAATAGAAGTCAGAAATTTGAGGCGATAGGAAATCGACGGGAGCTCCGGTTCTTCCGTATTGCGAAACAAGGTAAACAAATCCTTTGGCAATCTTTAGTGTTTCAGCCATTTTTTCTGACGATGTATTAGGGTAGAGACTGAAAATGGGATCGATGCCGTAGTGTTTTGTGTGTTTGATGTAATCGTTCACATAAAGGGGCGGTAAGCCATGTAATAGCATGCCTTCTACTCCACTCATGCTGCATTGCTCTACTACATTTTCTATTCCACGAGGTTTTACACTATGACTAAAATCAGCCAATAGAACGATGGGGATATTGCAGTCTGAGCGAACATCGTTGACTACACGAATCACATCTTCAAAAACGACCTCATGCTTCAGAGCCCTTTTATGGGAGTCACGAACAGTATCGCCATCAGTAAATGAGTTTGGGAAAGGAACGCCGAGTTCAATGATATCGGCACCACCTGCAGCACATTGTCTTATTAGATTTGAAGTAAGCTCAAGGCTAGGATCACCACCATTTAGATAAATCATCAAACTACGTTGTCCGTTTTTGCGATTATCTTTTAGTGTTCGTTCTATGATGCTCATAATAAAGTAGGAAAACTTTTGATTATTTATAGGGCCTTGGATAAGGGGAGGGCGATGTTTGATTTGGTGTGCATCAATTCACTACATCTTCTTGGTCGAAACGTCGTTTGGCAAATCCTTTCATTAGGTCAAAAGCGCGTATCCACTTCTCTACTAGCTCATTGCCATACTTACTTCTGAAGGTGTCTATCATCTCTGCCAGAGGTACATCAGAGTAGCTACCGTGGGAATCCAGATACTCCATAAACAGATTTTGATCATTGTTATACACCTGATACTTGGAATCATTGACGCCGTCGAATTCAAGAGGTTCGACACGGTGGCGTATGCAGGTATCACGATCAAAGGCGGGTGTGGCAATTACCCAATTGTTATTTAGGAAAAACTCAGTGTAACCGTGATAAGCGAACTCATTGGAGCCCATTGACTGAATGAGTTGCTTGGTAGCAATGTGATTTCGAACCGTCGCAAACCCTAATCGTGTTGGAATGCCACACGCACGCCCCAAAGCACACAGTAGCGATGCCTTACTGACACAATGTCCCTTTTTAACGTTAATGACATTGCTGGCCCGATAAGTCTCTTCCAGGTGATAGGCAACATAAGGATTGTACGAAATATCATCGCGAACTTTGTTGTATAGACTCACGGCTATTTCTATGTGGTCTCTTATATTGTCACCGATAACGCCTTTTGCATAATCCAAGACTATGGGGCTATCACTATCAATTATTTTAGTGGCTGTGAGGTATTCGTTTATCATTGTTATATCCGTATATAGATCTATGCT
>JBFKTM010000283.1:0-4999 GCA_041636295.1 Oleiphilaceae bacterium | reverse complement strand
ATGTCGTCATCCCGGTCAACCATGGCATACATGGTGTCATAGGCGACCGTCCACAGTACGGTAATGACATAGAGCAACCACACCAGTTTACTCAATGAACCGGTTTCCGCCGCATAGGCCATAGGAATCGACCAGGCAAAGGCCGCCCCCAGTACCACTTGGGGTAAATAGGTATAGCGCTTCATAAATGGATAGGTTGCGGCCAACGCCAAGCCACCAAATGCCAGATAGATGGTGAGGGTGTTGGTGAATAACACCAGAATGAACGCGGCCAGGCAGAGCACGGCAAACAGAATCAAAGTCTCTTTAACGGTTACTTTACCGGCAGGGAGTGGTCTGTCTTTCGTTCTTTTAACACTGCCATCCACTTTTCGATCGGCAAAGTCGTTGATAACGCAGCCGGCTGATCGCATTAGAATCACTCCGGCGATGAAAATAAGCAGTATTTTCAACGACGGCACACCCGACGCTGCAAACCAGAGTGCCCACAATGTTGGCCACAATAGAAGGTAGACGCCGATTGGACGGTCCAGCCGAGTAAGCTGAATATAATAGGGAAGCTGGGTCTTGAAACTATACGATTGAAGGGACGAGCTGCTCATGAGTTTGCGATAGGGTGAGTTAGGTTGTTGTTCAAGACCTGGGGCATTGTTTGGCTCCAGCGCCCAATGTGTGCATCCTAATTACTTATTCTCGAATAGGTTAAGTTATCTTACAGCATCTTTTTAATAATGCTACCCGTGGGGCCAAGGAATAAAGCTTGGCACGGCGGGTTAGCCGAGTACGGCTGGTAGAAACAGTTCGGATACCAGCAACGGCTTATCATGGAGGAAAAATACGGAGCGACGCCCCCAGAGTGCATTATGCATTGTCTGGCCTGCTTGCATGGAAAGGTGTTCAGGGGCAATTTTAGTGATTTGGAGTGGGCCGCGTTTCATGGCACGAGATTTAAATAAAAAGGTGCCCAGAGAGCGATTACCGAGTGCAGTTAGCTGGCGCTCGGCGCCGGTCAGCGTGGTGTAGGGAATGACGCTACGGGCAATAACCCATACCTTTCCATGGCACAATAACTCCACCTCGCGAATCAGTGCCCGGCTTTTAACCGGGCTGCCCAGCAACAGCGCTTCATCCGGATTGGGTTCCTGCCACTGTTGTCGAATAACTCTGACCGAAAAATGACCATCACTGGCACGGACTAAACGTTGCGTGAGCGACCCTCGGTCAAGTACCCAATCTCGCCAGATATCAGGAAGATAAAATGACGGTACACGACGAAACCTGTGCCAACGGTGGTTGAGAGCCATCCACTACATACCTTTGACTGCATAGATGCCAGGCGCATTTCTCCAATAGCCTTTGTAATCCATGCCGTAACCGAACAGAAAACGGTCTTCCACGGTCATACCGGTGAAATCACATTTCAGGTCGGGTCGTGCCTTACGGTTATGCTCTTTATCGACCAGTACCGCCGTTAGTACTTCCGAGGCCCCTTGAGCCTTGCAGTAATCGATAATAGCGGCCAGCGTAGTCCCTTCATCCAGAATGTCATCGACAATCAGTACGCTTCTGCCCGCCATAGATGCCTCGGGCTTTACCTTCCAATCCAGAATGCCGCCGGTAGTCTCATGACGGTAACGCGTGGCGTGGAGGTAGTGCGCTTCCAAGGGGAACGTAAGCTTGGGAAGCAGCTTCCCGGTAATAATGAGACCGCCATTCATGACACAAAAAATCAGTGGATTGCTTTGCTGTAGACGGTTACTAATATCCGTAGCCATTTTATCAAGAGCCAATTCCACTTCGGCTTCTGTTCGTAAACAATCTGCTTCATCAAGCACTTGCTGCATTTCACGAACGGTGTCAGTCATGAATATTTACCTGATTTGAAAAGGGGGGAGTTAAAAAGGCGCCATTATAGCCCAGTCCGCCCTCTACGTTCTATGTTCTATGGAGAATATCTGTGGTAGCAGGTAAAGAGGCTTCCAGATACGGCAGAGTGGGAGAGGGCGGCTGGATATTCAGCTAAAGGTGGAAGTTCATCCCAAGCTTTGATTTAATCTGCCCTTAAAGCATGTCTGTCTAGCGACGTGATATTGGTGGAATGGTGAGGAATTACAATAATGAAAAAGTGGCAATGTGTAGTCTGTGGATTGATATATGATGAAGCCGAGGGGTGGCCGGAAGATGGTATTGCGCCCGGTACGACTTGGGATGATGTGCCAGAAGACTGGCTATGTCCTGACTGTGGCGTCGGTAAAGAAGATTTTGAGATGGTTGAAGTATAAAAAATATAAACTGCAATTAGGAATGCACCGCTAAACGCGGTTGCCCCCTCGGGTTAGAGATGGAAATATGACTGCAACGAACCAAGATCCTATCGTAATAATTGGCACCGGACTGTCTGGTTATTCATTAGCGAGAGAGTTTCGCAAGCTTGATAAAGAGACACCTCTGTTATTGGTGACCGCAGATGACGGCCACTCTTACTCCAAACCGATGCTATCGACAGGCTTTACCAAGGAGAAAACCGCCGATCAGCTGTCGATGGCTGATGCGGGTAAAATGGCAGAGCAGTTGTCGATAGGGGTGCGCACATATACTACCGTGACCGGGATCGACACTGCACAGCACGTGGTACGCATTGGCGACGAAGCGTTGAAGTACAGCAAATTGGTCATTGCCTGGGGTGCCGATATTATCCATCTGGATCTGCCCGGCTCTGGCACCGATAAGGTATTTTCCATTAATGACCTAATGGATTATCGACGGTTTCGTTCATCACTCAATGGCAAACAGCGTATTTTAATAATGGGAGCCGGACTCATTGGTTGTGAGTTTGCAAACGATCTGAGTATTGGGGGCTACGATGTCGAAGTGGTCGCGCCCTCCGACACCGCACTGCCTGGTTTGCTGCCGCCTGAAGCCGGTGAAGCGGTTGCGGAGGGGTTGAGCAAGGCCGGAGTGACATTTCATTTTGGCCGGGTTGTCACTCGTGTTGACGCCGCTAAGCAGGGTGTAGATGCAGTTTTAGATAATGGTGAGACCATTTCTGCAGATATTGTCATTTCGGCGGTTGGTCTGAAGCCTCGCGTGGTATTAGCGCGGGAGTCAGGTTTAAAGGTTGAGCATGGAATCATGGTAAACCGGGCCTTGGAAACCTCTGAAAGTGATATCTATGCATTAGGAGATTGTGCCGAGGTAGATGGTAAAGTACTGCTTTACGTATTGCCGCTGATGGCCTGTGCCCGAGCACTGGCCAAGACACTGGCAGGGGAGCGCACGACCGTGAATTACGGCGTCATGCCGGTCGCCACCAAGACCCCGGCGTGCCCCGCCGTGGTATCGCCACCACCCCCAAATAGTGAAGGCGAGTGGCAGATCGAACGAGAGGGTTTAAACGTCAAGGCATTATACGTCTCTGCCGGTGGCTCATTACTGGGTTTTGCGCTGACCGGCGATTGTGTCGCAGAGAAGCAGACACTCTCGAAGCTTATTCCCCCTATGCATTGAATCAGCTGCTGAAGCGGGGACAGAGTAGGCAATCTACTCTGTCCCCTGAACGTAGCCCTCTTATCATACTTGCCCGCTGATCGTATTTAGATAAAACAACTGAGCAAAATCAAAACTTCGCACTGATTGGGTGCTATATTGAAAACAAGATCTAATCAAAAGGTAGAGCATCCATGAAGAAATATTCTGAAATTCGCGTTGAACTGCTAAATAGACGGTCTGAATTAGAGAGCCGATTGGGCAGTATTAAAAAGGATATATCTCAGCCTCTGGATCACGATTTTGCTGAGCAGGCGGTAGAGTTAGAAAATGGAGAGGTGCTTGAAGCGCTGGGTTGCGAGGCTGAAATTGAAATAAATAAAATAAATAGTGCGCTGATTCGAATGGATGAAGGAACTTATGGCGAGTGTGTCGACTGTGGTACTGAGATACCACCTGCCAGGCTTGCGGTAAGGCCGTTCGCGTCACGCTGTGTGGGCTGTGCGACAAAAGAAGAAGCGCATCAGTGCTGAGGCGCTAAGCCCTATTTAACCGAATTTGGCAAATAGTTTATTGTTTGTATCTCATTAATCAGGGTCAGCAGGGTAGAATATCTATACCCTGCCGGATGCCTCATGTCTAAATTATGCACTGACTTAACTGCATAACCATCGTTACCATTTAGAACGTATATTCCGCCTCAACATTAATTCTATAGTTACTGCTATTGAGGGGATCTTCATCGTAATTTTTATCTTGTGACTGCCAGGCTTTCTGTTCGGACATTCTCACGGCTTCGCGCTGATCTTTTACCAGCGGGTCTTTATCCGATGATACTGAGGGGGCTTTAAAGCTCCAGCCGGAACCAGTACTTTCAGATTCAATTAATTTCTCTTCGGCGACTGGTTTACGCTGCTCTTCTTCAAGACGTTCACCTGGTAATCGATTCTGTTGATTTGATGTGGTTTTATCTGGTGTCGTCTCAATGACTTCTGACTTAGGCGCATCAAGTTCGGGGTTGTAGCTTAAGTCGATCGCTGCAACGCTGAGAGGATATAGATACGTGATCAGCAAAGTTGCTGCCAATGTTGGTGCAACGGAAACAAGTCGAAGGCTTTTCTTCATGATAGTGTGACTCCATTGGCATATGGCTGCGTATGATCATATCAAACATTACCCTGATAGCAATATGGGTTTACCGAAATGGCCAACCATCACGTCATAAATGGCAATTGAATTATGTTCTGGACTCTTGTTTACTTGCAGCGACCTACTGTGAATTTACATCGATATATGGGAACAATGCATGACCGAAGTACTTGAAAAACTGGTAGAGCTGTTACAACTTGAGTCGGTAGATGAGCTGAACTTCCGTGGCTGTAGCGAAGACCTGGGGTTTAAAAACGTATTCGGCGGGCAAGTGCTGGGGCAGGCGATGATGGCTGCTTATCGCACGGTTGATGGAAAAGATGTTCACTCCATGCATGGTTATTTTCTCCGCCCCGGTGATCAT
>JBFKTM010000282.1:0-5005 GCA_041636295.1 Oleiphilaceae bacterium | reverse complement strand
TTTTGCTGGCCGGAGTCTTTTTTCAATATCTTTCTAAGGGTTTCCAGTCCAAGTCTGATATCGTTTATAATACCGTAGACGGATAGTGTCGTTTCGGGGTCGGTTATGAAAAGGCTTTTAATTGACGACTCCAGCGAAGCTTGTTCATATTGACCTGTCTGGGCAATCTGTTGTACTAGTGCGGCGGCTTGAAAAATGCCTGCAAGCGCGATTACCTGTTCGTCAGTCGTATGAAACAAAATATTCCCCTCTAAAAATGTGTAGATATCGTTGTTTAAAGTGTGGCTTCTATTATTCCGCCGCCCAGGCAAGTGTCACCACTATATAAAACAAGGGATTGGCCTGGGGTGATCGCGCGTTGGGGCTGGTCAAACGTTACGACAATCTCTCCATTTTGGCGCTGCACTATTTCACATGTCTGATCAGGTTGGCGATACCTTGTTTTTGCAGTACAGCGAATGGGCAATTCAGGATGCTCGTTGTTAATCCAGTCAATATGGTTGACGACTAAGGCGTTAGCAAAAAGTAATGGGTGGTTTTTTCCTTGAACAACGACAAGCTGGTTATTTGTCAGGTCTTTGTGGGCTACATACCAAGGGGCTTCACCGTGGCTTTTAAGTCCACCAATACCTAAACCTTGTCGCTGGCCAATAGTGTGGTACATCAAACCTTGATGCTGACCAATCACTTCGCCTGCGTCGGTAACGATATCGCCGGGTTGTGCTGGAAGGTACTGCTGTAGAAAATCTTTGAACTTGCGTTCCCCAATGAAGCAGATGCCTGTGCTGTCCTTTTTATCGTGCGTAATGAGGTCGTGGTCAAGGGCTAGCTGCCGCACGGCTGGCTTCTCAAGTTCTCCAACCGGGAATAGGGATTTTGCGATCTTGTCTTCGGCAACAAGATATAAAAAGTAACTTTGATCTTTGTTACCGTCTAACCCTTTTAACAGATAGTGTTTTTCGTCCACTGTCTGCTTGCGAACATAGTGTCCGGTGGCAATAAAGTCAGCGCCCAGTGTTTCTGCATAATCGAGAAATGCCTTAAACTTGATCTCTTTATTGCATAAAATATCAGGATTGGGGGTTCGGCCCGCTTTATATTCTGCAAGAAAGTGTTCAAATACCCGATCCCAGTATTCTGCGGCAAAGCTAGCGGTATGCAGTTTGATATCTAGCTTATCGCAAACGTTTTGAGCGTCCTCAAGGTCTTGCATGGCGGTGCAGTAATCGGTGCCGTCATCTTCATCCCAGTTTTTCATAAACAGGCCTTCTACCTGATAGCCTTGCTGTTTAAGAAGTAGGGCGGAAACGGATGAATCGACGCCACCGGACATTCCGACAATTACTCTTGTGTTTTCTGGACTGCTCATAAATTGTGTGGTTCCTACCCGCAGGAGTGGTATCAGAGGAGGAAACTCCTGACTGCTAATATCGTGCGCTAAAATTGATAACAAAAAACAGTGTTAGCCGACTATTGTAACTGTTGATGGAGGCTTTTGTTAACCGAGATCTGTCATTGATTCGTAAATGAGATTTAGCGGATAGCGTTTATTTTCCCGAAAGTCATCAATACAGGTCTTTACTAGGGGGCTCCTCAGTTGCTGGTATTTGCCCACAATCTCATCGTAAGTTAACCAGTGTTCAGAAATTATATCCGAGTCGAGTTTATCTGAGACCTTTTCTATGGCCTTAGCTGCAAAGCAGATTCGATAATAGGTTATGCCATTACTAGGCGCTTTATAGGTATAGAGACCAATGACTGATTCCAGACTAACAACCCAACCCGTCTCTTCCAGTGTTTCTCTAATGGCGGCATCAAAGATCGATTCATCCTCTTCAATATGACCCGCAGGCTGGTTATAAACCCGTTCACCATGGCTAATTTCTTCAACGAGTAAGTATTTATTATCGTCTTCTACAACGACTGCCACCGTGGCATGAGGTGTCCATATCATCTTTCTGAGTACCCTGAGAATTAAATCAACTAGATTTTGCGTATTACAGTAAGTAAGGCTAAGTTTACTTTTTTATAGTCACAGGCTCGAACTTATTTCGTTTTTTTACTTAGGCGTGCTCTGTTTTTTTGCGAATGGGGCCGCTTGCTGCCTCTGTTAGGGGGCAGTCTTCTGGTCGGAGAAGGCGCATTAATAGAGGTGCTGATATATTCGCCAGGCTTTAGGTTTTCAAGACTCCATTGGCCAATGCTGTATCGAATCAATCTCAATGTTGGATGGCCCACGGCCGCTGTCATGCGCCTAACCTGTCTGTTCCTTCCTTCTGTAATAGTTAGTGATACCCAGGAAGTGGCAATGGACTTACGCTCTCTTATTGGGGGGACTCTTTCCCATAAGTTAGCAGGTTCGTCTATCAATCTGGCTTTAGCAGGGGCTGTTATTCCGTCTTTTAATTGCACTCCTTTTGCCAGAGTCTCCAAAGCGTCTTTATCTGGTACTCCTTCAACTTGAACCCAGTAGGTTTTGGGGAGTTTGTGTTTCGGGTCGCATATCTTGTGTTGAATGGCGCCACTATCGGTGAGTAGTAATAACCCTTCAGAGTCATAATCGAGGCGACCGGCCGCATATACATCATGGGTGCTGATGTAATTTGCTAACGTCTTGCGACCACTGTTATCAGTGAATTGTGACAGCACATTAAATGGTTTATTGAAAATAATTAGTTGGGCCATAGCGGATTTGTTTGTTTATCTTTATGGAGTAGCTGAGTCTATCAATGTCTCATTGCTGCGTGAGGGGCTCGATAACAGCTAAAGCTTTACTGGTAGGGACTAATTATACGGGTATTCTAAAATAATAGTCATTTCGCAATAAAACCACGAAACAAGCGTGAATATACTATTCTTTGTTTATCAACACGTTTAAAGCCCAATCATATGTTTTATCAGTGTTAATAGGGAGTAAATTAATGGGATATCAAAAGATTAAAGTCCCGACAGACGGTGACAAAATTACAGTTAATGCGGATTTATCCCTCACAGTTCCGAACCACCCTATAATTCCTTTCATTGAGGGGGATGGTATTGGCGTTGATGTTACACCACCCATGAAAGAGGTGGTGAACATGGCCATAGAAAAGGCTTATGGGGCAAGAAGAGCTATTGCCTGGATGGAGGTCTATGCCGGTGAAAAAGCCACCAAGATTTATGGTCCAGATGTGTGGTTGCCGGAAGAGACGCTTGAGGCGTTGACAGACTTTTCTGTTGGTATTAAAGGGCCGCTAACCACACCGGTAGGAGGAGGTATTCGCTCGCTTAACGTTGCGTTGAGGCAGGAGCTTGATCTTTACGTGTGCCAGCGACCTGTGCGATGGTTTAAAGGGGTGCCAAGTCCGGTTAACCACCCCGAAAAAACTGATATGGTCATTTTTCGAGAAAACTCAGAAGATATCTATGCGGGTATCGAGTGGAAGGCAGATAGTCCGGAAGCGAAAAAGTTGATCAAGTTTTTACAGGAAGAACTCGGTGTTACCCAAATCCGTTTTCCTGAGGGGTGCGGTATAGGGGTTAAGCCAGTGTCGGAAGAGGGTTCAAAGCGTTTGGTTAGAAAAGCAATTCAATACGCCATTGATAACGATAGTCCTTCCGTTACCCTGGTGCACAAAGGCAATATAATGAAATATACCGAAGGGGCTTTCAAGGAGTGGGGGTATGAGTTAGCCCGTGAACGCTTTGGCGCTCAGCCGTTGGACGGTGGGCCTTGGCATGTGTTCAAAAACCCCAAAAGTGGTAAAGATATAATAATTAAAGATGTAATAGCTGACGCTTTTTTACAGCAAATCTTAATGAGGCCGGAAGACTATAGTGTCATTGCTACGCTTAACCTGAATGGCGATTATATATCAGATGCTCTGGCCGCTGAGGTGGGTGGCATCGGTATTGCGCCGGGTGCAAATATAGGTGGAAGCGTATCTATTTTTGAAGCGACTCATGGTACTGCCCCAAAATATGCGGGTCAGGATAAAGTGAATCCGGGGTCGCTAATTTTATCAGCAGAGATGATGTTGCGACATTTAGGGTGGACTGAAGCTGCCGATCTGATTCTTAAGGGTGTTGAAGGTGCTATTGAGGCTAAAACAGTGACTTATGACTTTGAGCGATTGATGCCCGATGCTACGTTGCTGAAGTCGTCAGAATTTGGGCGTGCCATTATTGATAATATGGATTGAGCAACGCAGGGTCACAATGCTGCAGCCACAACGGCTGTCCGACCCTGCGGTTGTGCAGGGCCACACTCATTGTGGAGTTTCAGGCGGCAACAAACCCCACCGCTAAAAATGCAGTGGTAGTTTAATGAGGTTTATAGCTCTTTTTCTGCTGGCAGTTTATGCAGAAACAGCAATATTCATATCGGGTTGCTCATTCGGCTGAGTTGTGTCTTCAACTACTGCACTGGTCGCCGTTTTTTCCGCGTCAATAGGTGATATGTTGACGGCGTGAATGCCTTTGCCACTCGGCTGTTTCTCAAAGGTTACTTTCTGACCTGCCTTAAGTGTTTTATAGCCTTCCATTTGGATGGAAGAAAAATGTGCGAAAAGGTCTTCTGACTCGCCATCTTCGACTACAAATCCATAACCTTTTGCATTATTGAACCACTTGACGGTACCTTTTGGCATAATCGACTCCCTTGTCTGATCTTTATTGCCGGCACTTTTTAAATGCCCTAGTTTTATTTTTATTAATTTCTAATATCAAGTTATTAGAAATATAAACGTTACTGTTTACCATCTTAGCACTTTAGTCAAGAGGGAGAAGGGGAATTGATGGCTTTTAACGTTCCCAAATTTAAAAATAACACTATCGGGTGGTGCCATAAGGGTTTATATTCTTCAAAACGCCCCAACGTTGTTGTGGGTGGCGTGCAATATCGATTATGTATTGTCGAATAACGGTTGCTAGAGTATCCAGCAAGTTTTCAGGGCTCCTTTATTTAAAGTAAAAGAGTGTAAAAGTGTAAAATTTAACGTTGAGCTATGAGTATTTTTGAAAATAG
>JBFKTM010000281.1:0-5007 GCA_041636295.1 Oleiphilaceae bacterium | reverse complement strand
TGCCTGAAGGAAGACTCCTGATACATGATCGCCAGCGGTATGTGCACCGGGGCACCCCATTTCTCTCGCGTTTCGATGGCTGCTTCATACCAGTCACGATTTTCTTCAAAGATGGCACAGATATTTTCAGGATTACTGGGTGGTGACGTGGCACAACCGGTTATGCCCAACACCATTAGAAACAGCAGTAACAATTGAACTCGTTGCTTTATCATCGCCATATATTAATCGTTTTCGAATTATCAATTAGTGAAACACTGTTTTATGCCACTATCCACTAGCATACCCATTTACCCGCTGGTAACCAACGATAAGAAGCAGAGCCTCATTTTTCGGCTATGCTTCTATAAGAGGAAGGCCATCATGCGATGGCTTTACATTATTAGCACGATATTAGGTTTCTAGATGGGCCAATCAGATTTTCAGGCAACTACTCTCTATGAGTTTCCGTTGGATATCAACCAGGTACTGAATCTGGTGAACAATATCGCCGAGGGTGTGTATGGCATCGATATCAACGGAAAATGCACCTTCTGCAACAAAACGGCACTGAAGCTGCTACGCTATGAGAGCAGCCATCAGCTGATTGGCCAACACATGCACAGCCTGATTCACCACACCTACCCCGACGGTTCAGCTTACCCCAAAGACCGTTGCAGTCAGCGACCCACCTTGCGAACGGGTGAAATCGTTCATCGAACCGACGAGTGGCTATGGCGCAAAGACGGCACAGGGTTCCCTGTTGAGTATTGGTCTTACCCTATTTACGACAAAAACAAAATCGTTGGTGCCATCATCGCCTTCCTCGATATAAGCGAGCGCGTTTCGGCACAAAACGAGTTACATAATAGTCTAGAACGCTACCGGCTGTTAATCGAGTCTACCCAGGTGGTTCCATGGGAGTACGACCTCTACAGCAGCCGTTTTACGTTTATCAGCCCACAGGCGTCTAGGATGTTCGGCTACCCTATTACTGACTGGTACAGAGCCAATTTCTGGGAGTCCCATGTTCACCCCGATGACAAAATAAACGTTATAAGAAACCGCTATACCGCCATGCTGTCTCAGCGCGCCTTCGAAATAGAGTATCGAATGCTGCGACAAAGTGGCTCCCCATTATATGTGAAGAACTATATTTCGGTGATTCGCCACAACGATCAACCCTGCACCCTGCGTGGTGTCTTCGCTGATATTACCAGCGACAAACTACAACAGGAACAACTTCGCCTGGCAGCAGTGACCTTCGAGACCTCCGAAGCGATTGTGATTACCGATCCGGACTCCCACATCGTAAAAACCAACAATGCGTTTTCTGAAGTTACCGGTTACCGTGCCGATGAAGTCGTCGGCAAAACCATCGATATTCTGCGGTCAGATCAACACGACCACGCCTTTTATAACAAGATGTGGCACGACCTGAAAAATAATCACCGCTGGCAGGGCGAGGTTTGGAGCAAACGCAAAAATGGCGAACTATTTCCTGAGTGGCTCACCATCACCGCAGTAAGAGACGAGCAAGGCGAAACCAGTCATTATGTCGCTATTTTCACCGACATTACTGAGCGTAAGGATGCCGAAGCTAAAATCAGATACCAGGCGAGTTATGATGCCCTAACGCAGCTGCCCAATCGCAAGTTATTGCACCTTTCATTAGAACAAGCCACCAGTGCGGCAGTTCATTTTCAACATACCGGCGCCTTGTTGCTACTTGATCTGGATGAATTTAAGATCATAAACGACTCATTGGGTCATCGCGCAGGCGATAAACTACTTGTTTCAGTGGCAAAGCGCCTTAAAAAACTGATTAGTGCCGGCGATACCCTGGCCCGCATTGGTGGAGATGAATTTGCGATTCTGATTCCCGATCTGGGGGCTGACCTGGAGTGGAGTACGCAATATGCCAAAGAGCTGGGGGAACGCGTCTGCAGAAGCCTGGATGACGGCTTTGAAATTCATCAGCAACTGATTCATCTCAGCACCAGTATTGGTATCGCCCTGTTCCCCAATGGAACCACCAATGCCGATGACCTGTTGCGACAAGCCGACACCGCCATGTTCCGGGCCAAAGCCAATGGTAAAAATAACTTCTTATGCTTTTCACCTGAAATGCAGATGGCGGTAGAGAAGCGGTTATCCATACAGAGTGAACTGAAGCAAGCCATTGATAGTGACCAATTGGAACTCTATTATCAACCACAATTTGACCATGCCGATAAGCTGGTAGGGGCCGAAGCGCTGGTGCGCTGGAATCACCCGGAGAAAGGCTTAATTCCCCCCAACGATTTCATTCCGACAGCCGAGCAGACAGGTTTAATTATCTCTTTGGGGCGGTGGGTACTGGAAGATGCCTGTAAGACCTATGCTAATTGGTGCCTCTCGGATCTGCAACCGCCACCAAGAATATCGGTGAATGTCAGTTCTCACCAATTCCATCAAAGCGGTTTTATCGAGATGATTGAGGGCTGTCTACAACGAAACAATATGTCGGCTGATAAACTGGAACTGGAAATTACCGAAGAAGTGCTGATCCGCGATATGGAAAAGACTATTGATATTATTCAACAGTTGAAGGATCTTGGCGTCTACTTTTCAATAGATGATTTTGGCACTGGTTATTCATCGTTAGGTTACCTGCGGAACCTGCCCATTAACCAGTTGAAGATTGACCGCTCATTTATCCAGAACCTGCCAAACAACGCCAGTGACGCGCTCATTACCGATACCATTATCGCCATGGCCTCACATATGGGATTACAGGTTATTGCTGAAGGAGTAGAAACCGCCGCCCAGCTGGCTTTTCTAAAAGAGAAGCAGTGTGACTTTTTCCAAGGGTTTTATTTTAGTCGGCCACTGCCCTTAGCGGAATTTGAGCAGCAAATTCTGATACCGAAATAAACCGGCACAACCAAGCAACATCAGCACAATTATTGAATCTAGGAGGCTGACCGAGAATTAGTGCCGTTAACTTAAGAACAAGACTAAAACTGTAGGTCGGGTTTTAACCCGACAGCGATGTTGGATAGTGCCACAATATCTAATTTAAGCGTATTCGTTTGAATTGTGTCGGGTTAAAAACCCGACCTACATAAAACTACAAACACTTAAATCAAAGGGCATTGATCCAGGAATAGCGACCGCAACGAGATCAACACTGATGCGGTCAACCTCCTACCCCCCCGCTCTGATTAAACCACCAAGACCCGCCTGCACCAGTTCGGCTTCCAGTAACTCTCGAATACTCTCTTCGCTCTCCAGTGCCAATACTTTGGATAGCAACGCCTCTGCCCGCTTCCTGCTCATGGTTCTGATAACCCATTTAATCTTGGGTAGATTGAAGGCGCTCATACTGAGGGTATCGATGCCCATACCCAGCAATAGCAGTACTGCCGCCGGGTCAGACGACATCTCCCCACAAATCGAAACTTTCAGTCGATGCTGATGGGCAATGCGAACAATACGGTGAATACTGTAAACCACAGCAGGATTCAGGAAGTTATACAAAGACGATACTTTTGGATTGTTACGGTCTACCGCCAGCAGGTACTGAGTCAGGTCATTGGAGCCGATGGAGACAAAATCGACCCGCTTTGCCAATTGCTCCAAGATCATCATCGCCGAAGGGACTTCAATCATAATCCCGACTGAGGGCTTGGGAACACTTAAGCCCTCCTCTTTTAGCTGCTCCATGGCCTCGTCCAGTAGTGAGCGGAAAGCATCCACCTCTTCAATGCGACTCACCATCGGCAGCATGATTTTCATATTATTGAGGCCGATTGAGGCCTTCAGTAAGGCCCGAATCTGAGTAAGAAATATACTGCCGTTATCCAGGGTAAAACGGATACCCCGCCAGCCCAGATACGGATTCTCCTCTGAAAATCCGAAATACGGCAGGCATTTATCTCCCCCGATATCCAGGGTTCGCATATAAACAGAACGGGGAGCATAGGCCTCTAATACCTCGCGGTAGATTTTGGTCTGCTCCTCCTCTGTAGGGAAAGTATCATGCAGCATGAAGGGGATTTCCGAGCGATAGAGCCCGACCCCTTCCGCGCCTCGCTCCAACCCCGGCGATATATCGGCCAGCAGACCCGTATTGGCGTAGAGATTGATGCGATGACCATCGGTAGTTTCCGCCGGCAGATCCCGCAGCTTGCCTAGCCCCCTGATCAGCTTCTTCTCCTGCTCTATCAGGCGACGGTACTCTTGCTGCATCGGTTCGCCAGCATTGAAGATAACCTGTGCCCGATAGCCATCAAGCACAGCCACCTGCTGATCAATTTTATGCCGCGCAATATTGCCGATCCCCATCACGGCGGTAACCCCCAGTGCGTTGGCCAACACCGCCGTGTGAGACAACGAGGAACCTTCCATACAGACAATACCGGCCAATTTGTCCACCGGGTACTGGGCAATTTCAGTGATACTCAGCGCTTTGGCCAGCAGAATAAACGGCTCGTCAGGCACCTCGATTGAGCTGTTATGGGCATTCAACTTGGCATAGATGCGCGCCCCTAGATGGCGAATATCTTCGGCACGCGCCCGGAGATAGGCATCCTCCATGCGGTCAAACTCCTGCGCATGGTTCTCAATGGTATGTTTCAACGCTGAAGACGCCGTCAATCCAGCCCTTATCCGCTGCTCGGTTTCATGCACGATCATGTCATTGTCGAGCATCATCAGATAGACACCAAACAGGGCATGCACATCCTGAGAGACCGTCGATGCCAACTTATCGCCCCCGGCCTGAACCTCCAGCTTGACCGATTCCAGTGCCTCATGAAACTGCCTGATTTCAGCCTCTTCATTCTCACAGAGCTGGTCTTCAACCGTTGCCAAATCTTTGTAGGGTGCCAGGTAGTGGATCTTCCCCATTGCTATCCCTGTAGCCCCCTTAACCCCCTGCACTTTGATCTGGTCATTGCTCTCTTCAGAGGCCAGTGCCGACAACTTCTCCTGACTGATAACGGATTTCAACGGGCCCGCCAGCTGGGCGGCAATGGTAATAAG
>JBFKTM010000280.1:0-5015 GCA_041636295.1 Oleiphilaceae bacterium | reverse complement strand
GGTCAAAAAAGACATACCCCAACAGCTTGTCGCCTTTAAAACAGTAGAATTTTCTGACCTGCCACTCATCATGGAATACCGGAGGACGGGTGAGTAGTTTAAGCTCCCGGCTATTAACGGCCTTCTGACTTCGCCAGCTTTCAGAAATATTCAAAACAGACTGCTGGTCTACACTGTGCCAATTGAGTTCTTTGATGGTCAGTTGATGACGTTTGCCAAGGTTGGCTGCATGCCTGAGATGCTTTTTTTCTTTTCCCTGTATCTTGAAATCCTGCAGGTTAAAAGAGAATTCGGTGCCCATTTGGTTAGACCGGTAACCTAGCGTAGATAAACAGTTGGCGGTATCGCCATCCACCCCAATAAATAGGCTCTTGCCTGGAATCTGTTGTAGAAAGGAGTGAACCAAGGTCTTGGTCTGGTTGATTGCACAAATTGGATTTGCGAAGGCAATATTCACTCGTCCCAAGGGGGTGGTTTGCGGATGGTAGGCGATATACCCCAGGTGTTGCTCACCAAATATTTTCACGTCTTGTTGAAGCGTGAAATAGGCGCTGGATTGATGCCCATATTTTGATAGCAAATGTCGTTTCTCTGCTAATGTCAGGTGGTCACACAGGTTGGGTGCTCTGGATATACTCGCCACCTCCGATACGGGGTCTTTAATGGCGGGTAGGGTGGACTTCAGTTCGGCAACAGCAGTACTCATTCGTATTCCCTCTCGGTAATCCATGTTGTTTTTTATTGGAATTGTTCTCAACGCCACTCATCCAAAGGTTATTGAAGATGGAGGAGGAATGAACCCTCTAAAAGGAGTACGCCTTTTCCATTAAATGAGACTCAAGTCATAAAAGTGAAGGGCGATACCGGTGGAGGTTTTACTACTCAAATCTCTGGCCAATAGGCGAGTTTTCGTCTATCAATAATCAGAGGTTGTAAAAAACACACTGTCGTAAGGATACTAGCCAATGGATTTTAATGACTATCTCACCGTACTCGCAAAGAATGATGGCTCCGATCTCTATTTGAGTACCGGGGCGCCACCTTGTGCCAAGTTTCATGGCAAATTAAAGCCGATCGAGAAAGTGGCCATGAAGCCCGGTCAAATAAAGGATATCGCCTATGCCATGATGGATGAGGAGCAACAGCAGGAGTTTGAGACTGAACTGGAAATGAACCTTGCTTACACGATTTCTAATGTTGGTCGATTCCGAGTCAATATCTTCAAACAGCGCAATGAGTTTTCTATTGTTGCCCGAAACATTGTGACGGAAATTCCTAGTGCTGATAGTCTCGGACTTCCACCGGTACTCAAGGATGTAGTGATGGCAAAACGGGGCCTGGTGTTGTTTGTGGGAGCGACTGGGTCGGGTAAGTCAACCTCTTTGGCGGCACTCATTGATCATCGGAATAGCAACAGTGGTGGTCATATCATTACCATTGAGGACCCGGTGGAGTTCATCCACAAACATAAAAAAAGCATTATTAATCAACGTGAAGTAGGGGTCGATACACGTAGTTTTCATAAGGCACTTAAGAATACGCTACGACAAGCCCCCGATGTTATTTTGATTGGTGAAATCAGAGACCGTGAGACTATGGAGCACGCACTGGCTTTTGCTGAAACAGGGCACCTGTGCATCTCAACACTCCACGCAAACAATGCCAATCAGGCGCTTGATCGAATTATCAACTTCTTCCCAGAAGAGCGACGAAACCAGCTGTTAATGGATCTATCGTTGAACTTGAGGGCCTTTATCTCTCAGCGATTGATACCTACGGTTGATGCAAAACGCGCCGCCGCCATTGAAATATTATTGGGCACACCATCTGTCAGTGAGTTGATTTTGCGGGGTGAAATCGATGGTATTAAGGAGATAATGCTGAAGTCAGAAAATCTGGGAATGCAGACCTTTGACACCGCCTTATTCAAGCTCTACGAAGCGGGTCGAATAACGTTGGATGAGGCGCTAAAAAATGCGGATTCGGCGAATAATCTACGTTTGAGAATTAAGCTGCATAGCAAGGGCAGTAACGCGGAGGCCACTGCCACGCTTACTCCAGATGAACAGTCAGATAAAGTGACGGAGCCGTCCCGCGCAGCAACGACGAGCCTGGGGAGTGGTAGTGGTTTGTCGCTGGCGCTTGAAGATATCGAAGAAGAGAAGGAGGATGAAGAGCCGTCGATGTAAGGAAGGGGGCAATGTTTGACAAGTGACCGGCGGTCATATAGTGTGTGGGCATATCATTGATATCTACCGATTCAAAGGAATTTCAAAGGAATAATGTTATGCCAAAACAAACCGCGTTAATCACAGGAGCTTCGGCGGGTATAGGTTATGAGTTAAGCCAGATCTTCGCTCAAAACGGATTTGACCTGATATTGGTTGCCCGCAGGGCCGACAAACTGGAGGCGCTCGCCAGCAAGCTTGAAAGTGAATATGGCATCACGACCCGGGTGATTGTTAAAGACCTGATTGCGCCCGGTGCAGCTAAGGCTCTGTTTGAGGAGGTCAATACGGCTGGGCTGGATGTGGATGTGTTGGTAAATAATGCCGGACGAGGGCACTACGCAGAGTTTTTGAAAGTCGATGATGATATTGACGAAGGTACGCTCCAGCTCAACGTAATGGCGCTGACGACACTAAGTAAGTTGTTTGGTCGTTCAATGGTTGAGCGAGGCACGGGGCGAATTCTTAATATTGCCTCAATTGCCGCGTTTATTCCTGGGCCGATGATGGCCGTTTATAATGCAACCAAGGCTTACGTTTTGTCTTTTTCAGAGGCGCTCAATAATGAGCTCAAGGACAAAGGGGTTACCGTTACGGCGTCTTGTCCAGGGCCTACTGAATCCGAATTTATGACCCTGGCAGGATCAGACAAGCTTGATAATTTGAAGTATGCGCGCTTTATGTCCGCACAGGTGGTCGCACAGCAAGCCTATGATGCCACTGCGGCCGGTAAGCCCGTCGTGGTACATGGTGCGATGAATAAGGTGATTACCTTTGCGCCCCGTGTAACGCCTCGCTCGGTGGTTCCCGGGCTGGTAAGACGGCTGATGAAGTAAGGGCATGTGCTAGCCCCATCGAAAATGACGGATGATATGATACATGCTTCACTATCAACGTGAGTCTGGCGCTAGGTTAGTTCAAAATTTTTCAGTGTCATTATATGGTTGTCTAGTTGAGGCTATATCGCGACAAAGCAGTGAAAACTAAAGTAGTTATCACTGTCTGTCCAGGTCTGTGTGCGCTTGAATCCTGCTTGTCGGGCCAGAGCCTCAAAACTGTCAACCGAATATTTGTATGAGTTTTCGGTATGAACCGTCTCTCCTTTTTTAAAATCAACTCTCTGGTTGTCGAGAGTAATGGTATGACTTTTCTGGCACTGCAGGTGCATTTCGATGCGGTTTAACGCCTGATTATAGAAAGCCCGATGGCTGAAATTATCGAGGTCAAAATCGTGCGCTACAATCCTGCTGATATGACGCAGTAAATTCAGATTAAAGCGCGCGGTTACGCCCTGAGCGTCATTATAGGCTGCATTCAGGATTGACACATCTTTGATCAAATCGACACCGATAAGCAACTTCCCCTCTCTACCAAGAATTCGATGGATATTACGTAACAACCGGGTGGCGTCTGCAGGTTCAAAGTTGCCGATGGTCGACCCGGGAAAAAATGCCGCCCTTGGGCTGCTCGGAATAGACGGAGGCATTGCTTGAATTTCGGTAAAGTCGCCGCAGACAGCATGAACGGTTATTTCTGGGTAGTCGTCGGTGAGCTGTTGTGCCGCCTGCTTTAAATAGGCCTCTGAAATTTCGATAGGGGCATAGCCCGCAGGCTGATAGTGTCTGAACAATATTCTGATTTTTTCACTGTTGCCGCTGCCCGGTTCAATCAAGATGGTTTCATCAGACAAGTGGTCGCAGATTGCTTTGCCGTGCTGCTCAAAAATGCTCTGTTCTGAGCGTGTAAGGTAATACTCATCGAGTGCCGTTATCTGGTCAAATAGTTGGCTGCCTGTTTCGTCATAGAAGTATTTAGGGGAGATCGTTTTCTCTTTTTGTAGTAGCCCGTTGATGATTTCCCGTTTCTGATCAACCGCTTTGGGTTTGATATCATGGAAAAAGAGGTTGGAGTTTTGCTGTTGTTCGGGGTTTCTTAGCTGTAGCGATTGCACGTTGCCTCCTATAAGTCACAAGCTAATCGAATTCCACTAAACTGCCAGCGGTCATGGGGGTAAAAGAAATTTCTGTAAGTTGGTCGTATATGTGAGGGCGGTGTTGCAACGGAACCGCCGCGCAGCACCATTTGATTGAGCATAAATTTACCGTTGTACTCACCTAATGCCCCTGTGGCCGGTTGGTAGCCGGGGTATGCAGAATAGGCACTTTGAGTCCACTCCCATACATCGCCAAATAGTTGCTGAATCGCTTCGTCTGATTGATGTCCGGTTGGATGGCTGAGTTCAGGGCTGAACAGGTTACCTTTTAGAGGCTGTTCGCTGGCGATAAACTCCCACTCATCTTCCCGGCAAAGCCGTTTACCGCTCCAGGCAGAATAGGCCATTGCTTCGTAAAGACTAACGTGACAGACCGGGTGGGCATCGTTAATGGGTTGTTCACCATGCAGTGTGAAGTGCAGATACTCATTCCCTTCCTTGCGCCAGTATAAGGGCATTAGCCAGCTTTCAGACTGGCAAGTATTCCATCCATCAGCGTGCCACCAGCAGGGTGTCTGGTAACCGCCATCTTCAATAAACTCAATATACTCCCTGTTGGTAATCAGCCGATTGGCGATAGCAAAGGGGCGCAAATATACCTTATGCCGGGGCCCTTCATTGTCGAATGAGAATTGACTGTATGAACTGTTTTTAGGCTCAGGCTGGTTCTGTCCAATACTCACTTGACCACCTGCATGCTCATTATAAGTTAGTGGACTGGCAGTGCTTTGAGGTAGAGGGTGATCGTTATAGCGGGGGGACAGTGGATTAAGTGAGAAGCTGTATTTAAGGTC
>JBFKTM010000279.1:0-5017 GCA_041636295.1 Oleiphilaceae bacterium | reverse complement strand
TTTATAGGGCGACCGGCTATAAAAAGATCCTTTTGTATTTTTTGGCTAACAAATAGTTCATCCAACACATCCAGTTGCTGTTCCCGATCCTCAATCTGACGCTCTATTCTGGACAGTGATGCCTGCAGATCAGGCAGACTAAAAGACTCACCACCTTCTACAGACTCGGGGCCACCCAGAGCAGGCGCACTTTCAAAATCAAATTCACCTTTACCCAGCTTTGCCACTTCAGTCAAACGCTGACCTAAAGCATCAAGCCTTAACAAACTCGCCTGTATCGCCCCCATACGAAGAGTCAAGGCATCAACCTGTTCCCCAGAGTCTTGCTTAATGGCGGCAATGCTTTGCTTCTGCGTTTCCAGCAACGAGCGCCAGTAACTAACCGCCTCACTGTCAATTTGGTGTAACTCACTCTCGGCTACGCTGGGTGCGGCTAGTCGATAACCGGCCAATGCAACACTGCCTAGTAGAAAAATAAAAGTAAACGCAACCATGGCAATCTTGGCATTATTAAGCACCAAGGTTTTTGATTTACCGTGACTACGTCCAACAAAAATAATATTCATTACTTTGCCATATTCCTGCTCAAAGTTTGAGTGTATGCTACAGATTGAAAATTCGGCATTGTTAACACCCCCGTATTATTAATACCGCTTATCGCACTAAACACTGCAAACCCACTGTGGATGAGTTATTCTGTTCTCATACTATTTTTAACTATTTTACAAACTTCTACCGTTGCATCTTGTAACAGCGTGTATTAAAACTGCATAAATTAGAATTTGTGCGCTATTTTCACGTCTAATTGATTTTTTTTCAAATTTTTACATTTATATGAAAAACGAAAAGCTTTCTGAAAAACGCTCACTCGAACAAATCACGCGTAAGACGTACGATTTAGACCGGCTTTTTAGAAAAGCGGATGCCATTGCCAAACTCAATAGCGAGCTGGATGACGCACTACCAGAGAACCTTCAAGGCCAATTCAAAATAGCGGGTTACAAAGATGGCGTATTAAAGCTCGTTGTTCATTCAGCGGCATTAGCCACTCGCCTAAAGTTCACACAGAGCCAACTTATTAGTCAGCTGAGGCTAAACCCAGTACTAAAAGAACTCACGTCTATCAGTATCAAAATTCGTCCAGCTAGCTATAAAAAGAAACTGGTTAACAAATTACAACCACTCAGTCATGAAAATGCCCAGCTCCTGACTGAGGAAGCTGGGCAAACGAAGGATAAGGGGCTTAGAGACGTTTTGTTGCGACTGGCAGCTCATACCAAGCACAACCCCGAAGAGTGATAGACTCTAAACGGCAACCCTCAAATAGCAGGCATTTGGCGTACACTAAACCAAAATACCGGCAATACGCCTCTTAGTGTGAAGCCAGCAGAGGCTTCATATAAGAGATAGGCGCCGTTGATGTGTCATCAAATGTCTCAACCTCCCATGCATCTTCCTGAGCAATCAATGCTCTTAATAGTTTGTTATTCAGATCATGTCCGGATTTATGACCCTTAAACTCACCAATCAAGCTATTACCCAGTAGATACAGATCACCAATCGCATCCAGTACTTTATGCTTAACAAACTCATCGTCATATCGAAGACCATCTTCGTTTAGGACTTTGAATTCATCGACCACAATTGCATTATCTACACTACCGCCCAGCGCAAGATTCATCGCACGCAACTGCTCAATATCACGCATAAAACCGAATGTTCTGGCGCGACTCACTTCTTTAACAAACGAGGTGCTCGAAAAATCAACCGATGTTTCCTGACTACGCCCCTTGAATACGGGGTGGTCGAAATCAATCGTAAAGCTGACTTTAAACCCATTAAAGGGAACAAAGGTTGCCTTTTTGTCGCCATCCTCGACTGTGACTTCTTTCAAGATACGAATAAACTTTTTCGCCGACTCTTGCTCTTCTATCCCTGCAGACTGAATCAGGAATACAAAAGGTCCAGCACTTCCATCCATAATAGGCACTTCTTCTGCGCTGACTTCGACATAGGCATTATCAATACCTAAACCTGCCATCGCAGAGAGTAAATGCTCAACCGTCGCAACCTTCACGCCATCCTTGACTAACGTAGTAGACAGTGTGGTCTCACCTACGTTTTCGGCGCGAGCGGGAATCTCAACAACCGGATCAAGATCCGTTCGACAAAACACAATTCCGGTATCAACAGGTGCTGGTTTCAAGGTTAAATAAACCTTTTTGCCACTGTGTAAACCTACACCGGTGGCCCGGATTATGTTTTTTAAGGTCCGTTGTCTAATCATAAGGATGTAAACCGCTCAAAGCTATTCGATATCGCTGTACAAAAAATGTTGTACAAATTTTTGCCAGATAATACCAGAAAGCCATCATTGAAACCAATTCAACAGACATTACTGTTAATTAATCTGCCTGACGTCTCAAAAACGCTGGAATATCCAAATATTCCACGCCCGTCTCAGCACCGACAGCCGCCTTAGTTTCAACCGCAGCATTCCCATGAGCCATTGGACGCTTTCTCATAACAGCAGGACGATCCAGGTGGTTATAGTCAGTCGTTCCATCGACAGGCTTTGCCGTGTTATCAATCACTTTGACGGGCTTATCAACCGTTTGCCCGAGCCCCGTGGCAACCACTGTCACCTTCAGTTCATCGGTCATTTCAGGGTCTATTACCGTTCCAACCACGACAGTCGCAGCCTCTGATGCAAACTCTTCCACAATGCTGCCCACTTCAGAGAACTCACCAAGATTAAGATCAATACCAGCAGTAATGTTGACCAGAATGCCTCGCGCCCCTTGCAGGTTAATATCTTCCAGCAGCGGGCTTCGAATGGCCGCTTCAGCCGCTTCTCTCGCTCGGTTTTCACCCGTAGCTGAACCGGTTCCCATCATCGCCATTCCCATCTCTGACATCACCGTTTTAACATCAGCAAAGTCGACGTTAATCATGCCAGGGCGAATAATAAGGTCGGCAATCCCTTGAACAGCACCCAGCAAAACATCGTTCGCGGCACTAAACGCATCAAGTAAACTGGTGTTCTTACCCAGAACCGACAGTAACTTTTCGTTAGGGATAGTTATCAGTGAATCAACATGTTCAGCCAACTCACTAAGACCGGCATCAGCAATTTTCATGCGCTTGCCGCCCTCAAAAGGGAAAGGCTTAGTCACTACAGCAACCGTTAAAATTCCCAGGTCACGAGCAACTTCTGCAACCACAGGAGCACCACCTGTTCCGGTACCGCCGCCCATACCGGCAGTGATAAACACCATATCAGCACCTTTGAGCGATTCGGCAATACGCTCACGGTCTTCAATGGCTGCCTGACGACCAATTTCAGGGTTGGCTCCGGCACCCAACCCTTTAGTAATATTATTTCCAAGCTGGATCACTGATCTAGCATCCAGCTCTTTCAGCGCCTGTGCATCGGTATTCGCACAGATAAAATCAACACCATCAACCTCACTCGCCAACATGTGACGAACAGCGTTGCCACCACCGCCACCAACACCGACAACTTTTATCACGGCATTCTGAGGTACATTATCTACGAGCTCAAACATCGCCCTTCTCCTTCCAGTAATTCTTCAGTCTGTTAGTTTTTAAAGCTTTTCAGTTTTATTTGCCCATTGAACGGGCTTTTATTTTTAAAAGTTTCCAGCAAACCAGTTTTTTAGACGCTCAAACATGCTCGTCCCTCCCTCTGATTTAACCGTGGGCACAATGCCCATTTCCTGCTGTTTTAGTCCATACATCAGCAGCCCTACGCCCGTTGAAAACATAGGGTTATTCACCACATCAGTCAGCCCAGAGACACCTTGCGGTGACGCCAACCGTACCGGCATGTGGAAAATTTCTTCTGCCAGCTCAACGACCCCTTCCATTCTTGAGGTGCCGCCCGTTAACACGATGCCAGCTGCAATCAAATCTTCGAAACCGCTGCGACGAAGCTCAGATTGAATGAGTGTAAATAGCTCTTCATAGCGAGGTTCCACCACCTCTGCCAGCGCCTGTCGCGACAAATCTCTGGGAGGACGATCGCCAACACTAGGCACCTTTATCGTCTCATCCGCCCCAGCTAACTGCGTTAAGGCACAGGCATACTTGATCTTGATCTCTTCTGCATTTTGTGTGGGCGTTCGCAATGCCATAGCGATATCGTTAGTCACCTGATCACCCGCTATCGGGATAACCGCTGTGTGCCTGATTGACCCACCGGTGAAAATGGCGATATCCGTCGTGCCGCCACCAATATCCACCACACAGACCCCGAGCTCTTTTTCGTCATCCGTGAGAACGGCATAACTGGATGCAAGCTGCTCGAGAATAATGTCGTCCACTTCCAAGCCACAACGCTTTACACACTTCTCAATATTTTGAGCCGCATTGACCGCGCAAGTAACCAGGTGAACTTTCGCCTCTAACCGTACCCCGGACATTCCTAGCGGCTCTTTAATCCCTTCCTGGTTATCGATCACATATTCCTGAGGCAAAATGTGCAGTATTTTCTGGTCTGCCGGAATAGCCACCGCCTGTGCTGCATCAATTACCCGCTCGATATCAGCCTGAACCACTTCTCTATCTCGAACGGCCACAATACCGTGGGAGTTAAGACTGCGAATATGGCTGCCAGCAATACCGGCATAGACTGAGTGAATTTCACATCCAGCCATCAACTCAGCCTCTTCCACGGCACGTTGAATCGCTTGTACCGTGGTCTCGATATTAACCACAACGCCGCGCTTCAGCCCTTTTGATGGATGAGAACCGATCCCAATCACCTCAACGGTGCCTTCCGGGGTTCTCTGGCCAACTATCGCCACAACCTTTGACGTTCCTATATCCAGTCCTACAATCATTTTGTCACTCACTAACCCTGACACTTCGGATTTTGTATTAGCTTTTGATTCGTCATCTAATGCTAACTTCTAATTTTTGTGAGGCTCGCTCCCTCAATCACCATTATGGTAATCAGATTGAGCCGGATGTTTTTTCCCTATCGTCTTCTTGC
>JBFKTM010000278.1:0-5019 GCA_041636295.1 Oleiphilaceae bacterium | reverse complement strand
CAAGTGTTTAAAATTTGTTCTCAGGTGTAATTGTTAGCTTTACCACTGCGAGTGGGCTTAGCCTAGCTATATACTTAGGTACGCCATAATCCAATAAAACACTAATTTAATGCCAACATATTCATAATGAGTCTTATCAATGTGTCTTTCTGTTTTGGATCCGACTCCGCAACTAGCAATGTAAGGGCCGCTAAGCCAGTATCATTGATTACAGGCTCGTCTCTGTCGTTCAGCAACCGGCCATTGCGGTGTAAAAAATCCACGAACAAAAAGGCACCACTTCGCTTATTGCCATCAGAAAACGGGTGGTTCTTTACTACAAAGTACAGCAAATGGGCAGCTTTGCTTTCAATGGTAGGGTAGGCGGGGGCTCCAAATACCGTTTGATCTAAATTGCCGAAGATTCCTGCCAGCCCCTCTGCTCGTGGATTGGCAAATAGTGCGGTGGCTTCACCCCGCTCAATCAACTGTTATTTGAGTTTGTTCAGTGCTTGCATTGCTTCATTCTAGGAGGGCAGGTTGCCACCTCATTGCCCTGCTGGTTCCTCCAATAGGCCTTCGTCATAGCGCTGTAGCCATAAAAATGTCTGGGTTTATCGGCTAATAATTTCAACCAAGCCGCGGCCAGACACAGTGTTGAGCTCGGGTGATTGCGCAGCTTTTTGAATTAGTGATAAGGCTTGCTTTAGTTCGGCTGCATTTTGCTCGAAACGGGTTTTGTTGATCGTGTAGCCTTGAATCAGGTGCTCGCGTAAGCGTTCGGTTGCCCACCGTCGAAATTGAACACCTTGAGCTGATTTGACTCGATACCCTACGGAAATGACCACATCCAGATCATAAAATGACACCGGTTTGTCAGAATGTGCAATATGCATTTTTTGCATATTGCACTGTTCGCTCACCTCTCCTTCCTTTAGTGCATTATTAATATGACGAGATATTACTGATTGGTTGCGTCCAAATAGATCTACCATTTGTGCTTGAGATAGCCAGACGCTCTCTTGTTCAAGGCGCACCTCAATCCGCGTTTCGCCGTCCTTAGCCTGGTATATTTCAATCTTGTTTTCAGTATCCATTCTTATATTCCTCCTTGAATAGTGTAATCGGTATAATTACGTAATAGGGTCTATCGTTACAAGTATAGAAAGTAAAACTTATCGATAAATATAAGGGTGGAGAATTCGTCAACTTTTCTTTGGTAAGTTCGTTATCAGCGTAGAAGTCGCTGTTTAGCAATATTCACAATATCTGTGGATAACTCCCTGAACATCTTTGTGACAACCATCACACCCCAAGATAAATAGAGGCTTTCAAATAAGTGTTTAAATATTGCACAGCAGTGTCATAGTTAGTTTCGCTGAAAAAATGCTACAGTAACAAACCATTTTACAAAGGGATCCCCAAACAGATGAATGTCTCCACAGTTGATTGGCAATGGCCTAACCCTCACCTGAAAGCCATAACCGTGAAAGCAGAGCATACTGACCGACTTGGGCATACCAATAATGTGCGGTATCTGGAGTGGCTCGAAGGCATTGCGTGGGATCATATTGAAGCGCTGGGTTGTGGCTGGGAGGTAAAAGAAGAGCTGGGCAAGGCAATGGCGATTGTTCGTACCGAAATCGACTATCTATCCGCCTCCTATGAGGGCGATCAACTGCTACTCGGTACTTGGATAACGTCCAGTGATATGCGGCTTCAGTCGGCGCGGCATTTTCAATTAATTCGCCCAGCCGATGGTAAAACGGTTCTAAGAGCCAAAATGGATTTTGCCTGTATCTCCCTCAAAACGGGCCGCCCCACTAAAATGCCAGCAGAATTTGTCGTAGCCCATGAAAAGGGTCTACAGCAAAGCCAGGTGCAAATGGATAACTCTTCGGTAGGTCGGGTTTCTAACCCGACACGGTGTTAAGTCTGTGCGAACTGTTTTAGGGTGCCCTGTTGGAATAAAATGCTACTAACGCCCAACCACACTTTGAATGTATACAAAATACGTTTAATAACCTGTTTCTGCGCCATTATGGCGGTATCCCTATTTATTTCTTAGTAACAGTGATGGTTAGCTAATAGCCCTGTCTTAACAACATCCGTTGACGATATTGCCCGGGCGTTAAGCCCACCACCTGTTTGAATTCGTGGATAAAGTGGGCCTGATCGTAGTAGCCAGCTTGGTGCGCCGCTTCGGTCAGGGAGGTCAGGTGAGGTTGTTTAAGCTGTTCTCGTACCTGGTGCAGGCGCTGCATACGTAAGAGCTGTTTGGGGGATAAGCCCACCCATAGTTTGAATAGCCGCTCTACCTGCCTGGAGCTGATTGTCAGTTCATCTGATAGCGCACTAATGGGAGTTGAGCCATTCTGTTGCTTTAGCCAATGGAGGGCTGAGTGTACTGGGCTTTGTTGACCCAGATAGTTCCCCACCCGTTGCAATAGCCAGCGCTCGATACAGCTGACACGGGCTTTGATGTCTGAAGGAGAGAGCGCCCACAGAGCCTGCCATTCGTAATCTAATGAACAATCATCTGCATTCAGTGGATGTGAGCTTAGTTCGGCTAGCGGTATGCGGAAAAATGGGTATCCGGCACCTGGATAAAAGCGCACCCCAAACAAATCGACTCGACCTTGCAGGATTAGCCTGGTGGTCTTGTTGGATGGGCCGTTCACTAAACAGTGATCAGTGAAGGCTTGACCATTGAAGAATATAGGATCACCGAAATTGAAAATAATGCCGGTGCCGCCTTCCGGGTGCATAAATTCTGTAGGCGCACCTGTTGGGAGGTCTTTATGACGTATATGCCAATAGCATTGCACATAGGGCCGCAATAGGTGACCAGGCTGATAACGTTTGAAACCAAGATAGGATAGATGGTTCATGGCAGTGACTAAGCTAAGGGAGTTTGCCCCAGTGTAGCAAAGTGTTGGTGGTCAACCAATCCATTACCAGTCGCTTTATTTGTCGTGTCGGAAAAATACAATTCTCCTGCTGAATGCCTCGTTAGAGTAGCAAGTGAATGTTCACTTTTAAGGAGAGGATCATGGCATTACGGCTTAACTATCAACAAGCAGCCCCTGGCGCTATCAACACCTTGTTTGGGGTGGAGGCCTATTTAAAAGACGTCGCCCACCGTGGCGAGCTGGACCATAAATTGTTAGAACTGGTGAAAACCAGGGTGTCTCAAATGAATGGCTGTGCTTATTGTCTCGATATGCATACCAAGGATGCCCGAGCTATTGGCGAGACGGAACAGCGTCTTTATACCCTGAGCACATGGCGGGAAGCCCCTTTTTTCAGTCAGCAGGAGAGGGCCGCCCTTGCTTGGGCTGAAGCCTTAACGGAGTTGGTGACCCGCCACCCTGACGAACAACTGTTGGATCAGGCACGAGAGCATTTTAGTGATACTCAGTTGACCAATTTGACGTTGGCTATCTGTGCTATCAATAGCTGGAATAGATTCGCGGTGGGCTTTGGTGCTGAAGTCGGCTCCTATCAGCCCGGTGATTTTGACTGATTGTTAACTCAAGCATGGCCTTGGCAGTATGCCTGGGCCATGCTTGTTTATCCTTGAAAATTCGTTAGTGGAAACGAGGGGCGATTTTGTAAGAGTAATCACGCTGGCTTTTATTGCATTAATCACTTTTTATATAAGAGAATTCAAAACCCTTCTTCCTTGCTATGTCTAACTCTAACTATTACAACACGGCTTGTTTCTTCACGGTACCTAATGATGTAATTGCCATTGCCGAAAGGCATAAACAGGTCTCTGAAAGGTAAGGCCTCTTCAACGGGTTTGCCAACTTCGGGATTATCACTCAGTATCTGAACGGCTTCTTTTATTCGGGCTGCGGCATGTGTGGCTGCACTTGGATTCTTTTTTGAAATAAATTCTCTTAAGCGAGAAACGTCCTTTGCTGCTTCAGGTAACCAGACTATTTCACTGGGCATGGCTTCTCCTGCTCACTTCCCCAAGAGTCTAGCCAGGTTGTCATGTCAGTATTGCTTACCACTTCGCCGGTCTCCTGATAATTCTCCCAGCGAGATAAGGCTTCTTGCTTTTCGAATTCCTTTGCTTCTTCCTGCTCGATGTAGCGCGTTAACGCTTCTTTAGCTAGATAGCTTTTTGAACGTTGAGTTTTTTGCGCCAACGCATTTAAGCGGGCTTCTAACTTGTCATCTAACCTCACGCCTAACATCACATTCACCCGGTTGTTTAACTTTGTTTAACATTGTTAACAGATTCTACTCTACATTTTTGAACCTTGCGAATATTGCTAACGCCAAGATCCGGTTTCAGATAGATAATTCACTGAAGGTGTTTAAATTGCAATTCCACCAGTCGCTGATAAAGTTGGCTAGACGCCATCAATGATTGGTGGGTGCCGGCGTCTACCAGTTTGCCATGATCCATTACCGCAATTTTGTCCGCATGTTGAATGGTGGATAAACGGTGGGCAATGATCAGCGTGGTTCGCCCTTTCATGAGTTCTTGCAGGGCTTGTTGCACGTGGTGTTCACTCTCACTATCCAGCGCACTGGTAGCTTCATCCAATAACAATATTTTGGGATCTTTAAGAATCGCTCTTGCAATGGCGATGCGTTGTCGTTGGCCACCCGATAACCGCACGCCGCGCTCCCCTAAAAAGCTCTGGTAACCCTCCGGGAGTTTCATAATAAACTCATGAGCATGGGCTTTCTTGGCGGCTTCAATCACCTCTTCATCGCTTGCAGCAGGGTTTCCATAACGAATATTGTGGAGCACATCATGGCTGAACAGGGCGGGTTGTTGAGGCACCAGAGCCATCTGTTTGCGCAGGTCGTCAGGGTCTATCTGACGGATGTCGATGCCGCCGAGGGTTATTGAACCCGATTGTGGGTCGTAGAAGCGTTGCATCAACTCAAAGAGCGTGGTCTTGCCAGCCCCTGACGGGCCGACCAGCGCCAGAACCTTGCCTTGTTCTGCTGTGAGGGATAGGGCTTCTGTTGCCGGTTGGTTAGGGCGAGAGGGGTAGTGGAATGTTACATGGT
>JBFKTM010000277.1:0-5029 GCA_041636295.1 Oleiphilaceae bacterium | reverse complement strand
CTAGTTTGCTAGTTTGCTAGTTTGCTAGTTTGCTAGTTTGCTAGTTTGCTAGTTTGCTAGTTTGCTAGTTTGCTAGTTTGCTAGTTTGCTAGTTAATTATTGAATAATGTTCTTGAGAAAGCGCCAATCATAGCGGCTATTTCTCCTGCTTCTTTTGCCCATGCCAATCCCGTGTTTTCCGGGATAATGCCCGCCTTAGCTCCAATATAAGCTTGTGTCTTCAACTCACCCGCTGACCCTTTCGCGATAACAAGAAATCGATAACGCTCCTTAATCGACTCTCGCTCCATACCTTCAGCAATATTACTCGGAATGGACAAGCTTGACCGAGTTATCTGATCTTTAAAGCCATAATCTCTATGCTCAGCGAGTGTTTTAAATATATTTACACTCAACCTACAACTTCGCTTCCAAATCTCAAGTTTCTCATGGTTCATAGCCATACCATTTAATCTAGCGACTAGCCAACTCTCCTACTAGCCAACTACCCCCTTCATCTCATACCCCTGTAAGACATTAAGGCAGGCCAAACGACTATAAATCTTACTCAGCTCTTGTTTGCGTTTCAGCTTGCTTTTGCAGCTCAACATGGTTGATAGCATCTCTGCTACCAGCATAGGCTCCCACGTAACCAACTGATGACGCTCTGCAACCTCATCCAATTCATCAAGTAGTTGTTCACCCAACAAAAACTCCTTTGCTGTTACGCAATACTGAACAACCATCAAACGCCCTTTAAACCAGCTACTTCTGCTTATTTGCGCGTTGCAGTGGTCGTTTAGCGTTGCTAACCCAGCTAAAAAACCATGCTGACGCAATGCATCATTAGCAACAGATAAAACGTCTTGCTCTGAGTGAGTCGGCTTATCTCCATTCGTTAGCGAACCACGCCCTATAGACTCCGTTGATAACATTAAAGGCGTTTCTGAACGTGCTATTGGCGAAGTTGGCGTGAGGCTATCCAACCACTCAATTGTATTTTCATCGGCAAAGGGCGTGTTGTCAGAAAAAGAGAGTTTCTCTATACCTGCTATACGGGCAATAAAGGCTCGAAGCTCTCTGGTTACCGCGTCCACTGCCAATTTGCTAGCATTTGTCCCCTTATTATCAATTGCGTTCAATGCTTCGACGACCATACGATGGCCATCAAGCCAAAATGGTGACGACGACAGGCTATTTTCCACCTCAATAATTAGCGCTTCGTATTGTTGTTGCTGGTATAACGTTTCGAAGAACTTGCGCTTTTCAATGGGAACAGGGCGAAGCGGCGTCACTTGATTTGTCTGCACGGGTAGCTTGGTAATCGGCAACCAGGTGCTGAAGCGATTGATTTGATAAGCTAATGGATCATAGATGTTTTGTACTAAACGGTACCGGGCAAGCATTTTTAGTTGTTGCTGGGCCAATCGAAGCTCTGCCTGAAATGACTTTTCGTCACCGATATCCTTAGTCTGGTTTGGTGGCGTTGCGACCTGTCGCTGAACGCTTGTGGAGTCAGCAGGCGATTTATTGATGGATTCCTGCAATGTGCCAGTTTCTGAGTTACTGCCAACTGGCTTTATCGGAATGATAGACGCTGAGTTATTCGGTTTAGTAAGGGTGGAGTCAGGCCCTTCATCATCGTTTTGCCCTGCCCCTAACGTATTGTGATCAGACCGATTAGACAGATAGAGCTTTAGCTTCTGATTTGCCACAGCTAAATCCAGATGCCAATCCCCGTCCTTCGAGGCCAACTGCTCATTAACCGTCCGAATAACCGAAATTATCGCTTCCACACAAGGGAACTCATCTTCAGTTGGCTCATTTCCGTCAATCCAGATATCGAGCTTTTGTGTTAGCCAATCAAATGCTGCGGCTCTTGCTCGCGCCCTACTGAGCGCCGGAAATCCAATATCCCAATAATTTGACACAAAAGCGCCCAAGATCGATAGTGATTCGGCAAGCCCTTTATAACGATGACACTGAGTTAGTGCATAAATATTGTATGCCAGGACTAAGAAATCCTTGGAGTGATCAGACAAAATCTCGTTAGATAGCTGCTGAACCTTGTTCCAGTCAGTTGGCTGCCGATCGACCGCAATATCATTGCTTACTTCCTGCTGGAGAAGATCAAACTGTTCACTTAAACGGCAGTTGCTGCCGGCAGGCGACCCTTTCTCAATCGCAGCAAGAGTACCCTCACGCCATTGCTTAAAATCAAACATGCCAACAACCAGAGAAAACGTTGGGCTGCAGTTTAAAACGGTTAACCAATAAGTTATTGCGGATCGTGTTCGTCTGGTGATGACGAATAACGGTGCCTAAATAGGTCAGCCCCTCATGCAAGCACATGACAGGCGAAAAGATAGTCGACATTGCCACTCCTTTGACATCGTCTTTATTGATAGGCTCAATTCCTTTGAACCAATTATGAAGCGGGATTATAGCGATTCATTGATCACTTGTTAACCCACTCGTTAAATTTTATTGCGTTAACTGGTTTGCGGTTCACTTACTGGCTGATTACCCCCCAACGAGAACAGAGGGATTCCCCACAACCACAACACCACCATGTGCCGTCGAGTCCCCCATTCTTGCAATTGGCATCCCTTCTACAAAAACAGAGGCAGAGCCACCCACAATGGTATCTATCGGGCCAATACAAACGGCTTGATCCCCCATGCGCGCGACGGGCCGCCCACTAACAAACACTGTTGAAGCCCCTTTAACAATAGGGCCCCCAACGTGAGGTACTTTACCGCAGTATGCAGGGCACTGGTGGAAATCACCTACTAAGGCTATTGGTTTCATTGTTCCTCCTTGAACGTAGAATAGTTTGCTAGTTTGCTAGTTTGCTAACTCATGATCTACCGTAGGTATCTTCAAGCCTAACAATATCATCTTCGCCTAGATAACTACCGGTTTGAACCTCTATAATTTCTAGCGGTATAACCCCAGGGTTTTCTAATCGATGAACGGTACCTAACGGGATATAAGTAGACTGATCTTCCGACAACAGAATCTGCTCATCCCCTCGAGTAACTAGTGCAGTCCCTTGTACAACCACCCAGTGCTCAGCACGGTGGTGGTGTTTCTGCAGTGAAAGCTTAGCACCGGGGTTAACCATGATTCGCTTAACCTGGAAACGCTGACTGCTACTAATGCCTTCATAGGTTCCCCAAGGGCGATGTACCTTTTTATGAAAGCGGTGTTCATGCCGGTCTTGCTGCTTAACTTGAGCAACCAGTTTTTTAACGTCCTGAACACGGGATTTATCAGCTACCAAAATAACATCATCGGTCTCGACAATAACGTGATCATCCACTCCAATAGCAGCGACCAAACGCGACTCTGAGTGAATATAGGAGTTATTTACATCCTCGGTTATAACGTCACCCTTGCAGACATTACCATGCTCATCTTGTGCATGAATCTCCCATAGTGCTGACCAAGAACCAACATCACTCCAACCTGCATCTAACGGAACGACTACCGCAGAGTCAGTTTTTTCCATTACGGCATAATCGATAGAGTCGTCTGGGCTTGTGGCAAAGATCTCGGCATCAACACGAATAAAATCAAGGTCTTCACTACTCTTGTCAAACGCCTCTTTACAGATAGAAACCATGTCAGGTTGGAACTTTTCAAGTTCTTGCAGATAACGATCTGCACGGAACATGAACATGCCACTATTCCAATAGTATTCGCCTGTGCCGATATATCCCTTGGCGGTTGCCTCATCAGGCTTTTCAACAAACTCCTCTACAACGGCCCACTCACCCTGCTCTCTACCAGACTTAATATAACCGTACCCTGTATGCGGGCAATCTGGAACGATACCAAATGTTGCCAACTTACCTTCAAGTGCTGCTAGCTTTCCTTTACGCACTGCCTCTGCAAATTGAGGACTGTCTTTAATTACGTGATCCGCTGGCATAATAAGCAATACGGCATCCGAGTCCACGTCAATTGCTTTATAGGCTGCTAGAGCAATAGCTGGTGCAGTATTGCGGCCGACAGGCTCCAGGATAATAGAACTGCTATTTAAATGGTCATGGGCTTGTAAACAACCCGCCACCATGAAACGGTGTGCCTCATTTGAGACTACGATGAGATGTTGAACATCATCCAGGGCCTCAACACGCTCAACCGTGTCACCTAATAAACTATTGTCGTTTACCAGATTAATAAATTGCTTTGGATATGCCTCACGAGAGAGAGGCCAAAGACGGGTTCCAGAACCACCTGAAAGAATAACGGGGATGATCAAATCCATTTCTCCAAGATAAATTAGCTAGCTGGTGGGCATTCTATCCCTTTCTGGTCTTTACCCATATTTATTTCTGCAATAAAGACCATAGAAAAGGGTAGCCAAAAAAGAAACTGGGTAATGGCTCTGGGCTGAGCCAGTAAAGATTGACCTTCAACTAGCAAGCATCCACAACCAGCAACAAAAGCATACAACCATGGTGATTTAGAACGTAATCCTGAGACTATGGTAAAGGCTATCATAGTTAATAGTAAAGATAACCCAACAAACCCTGAACGCAATAGTTGATATGCATAGATACTATGTTCAGTTATATGCAACTCAGTTCCTGTCTTAATTTCGAAAGAAAAATCAAAACCACATCCCAACAAAACACCACAAATTTGTGTATCTTTCCATACTGCCCCCCCAATTTCTGAACGGTAGCTACTCCCTCTTGCAATCAGACTATCAAACATTCCAAAAAAATAAAATCCGGCGATAGCTATAAGTAACAAGGCACTTGCAAAGAGATAGGCCTTAGATATCTTTAGTTCTTTACGGTACAGCTTCTCAGAAACTAGTAAAAATAAGGCTATAAGGAAACCTAATAGTCCCATTCTGGACTGCGTAATAACAAAGATTAATATCATTAACAGTAAGACAATGATTAAGCTAAAGTATCTCTTATTAGATAACATATAAGAACCAGAGGCACTGACAGTAACACTAAGGTAAGCCGTAAGATACGTAGGCACAAATAGCTGCCAGCCATAAAACCAAGGCCGTTCCTGAATATCG
>JBFKTM010000276.1:0-5035 GCA_041636295.1 Oleiphilaceae bacterium | reverse complement strand
GAAATAAGGCCGCCGAGTGGTCACTCTATTTTCTGTTTGCCAGTGGCATACTGCTATGGAATCAGGTAAGTATTCCCTGGTTCCTGGAGCGTTGGTTATTGGTGATTCACCTGCTGGGCAGTTTGCTATTGTTCCCGCTGGTAGTGGCTCCTTTCTGGCTGGCTCACCGGCGACTGCTGCAACGTTCAAAGAGAAAGCTCTTAAAAGTGACCGGTCTGTTGCTGGATTATTTACTGTTAGGTTGCCTGCTTTCAGGTGTCTGGTTAGTTTTTATAGGGAATAGGGGGGATACACTGGGTTGGGTGGCCTATATGATCCATCTGGTAACCGCCTTAGTCATTGTGCCACTCTTGATCCGTCATACCGCCAAGTGGTCGGTGCTGAAACCGTTGTGGTCTGTTTTTATCAAGCCAAAGCGGGCATGATCTGCCAAACCGTCTTGAGCCTGCTATAGGCATGAATACTGTTTTTATACACTGTATGGGTAACGCTGCTAATCAACATGCACATTAAAACGAATGTTCAAATCATGCTAAGGGCGCTTATTGTCGGGCTCTGCTGGAGTGTCACCACTGTTTTTGCCAATCCTGCGCCGGATGATGAAGCCCCCGCCGTTTCGAGTAGCTCGGTGGTACTGGCGACTGGTACACAGCGGATGTTCACAGCCAATTTTGATGCGGGCAGTGTGACTTGGGCATCACTGGCGAACCCGGAAAACAAACGAGAAGCTACCATCGGTAAGGACATTAGACGCCTGGCCCTGGGCGCTGAAGAACGCCAGCTATTGGCCAGTGATACCCTGGGTGGTGAGTTTCTCTGGTTAGATGCCGATACGCTGGAGGTTGAATATCGGCTAGCCTTGGGAGGACGCCCTTTCGGCGTAATTTACGATGCGCGGCGCAAGATTTACTGGGCAACGCTGTTTGAAACCGGGCAACTGCTAGGGCTGAATACCCGAGGAGAGCTGCTGGTTCGACTGGATACGCTGGAAACGCCACGGGGGCTGGCGCTAACGACCGATGGACGACTGCTCATCAGCCATGCGATGACCGGGCAACTCTCTATTTGGCGGTTACCTGAGCCAAGCCAGCTGGATCGTGCCGCTCCCCCCATATTGGACAAGGTAGTAACACTGGAGGAGACCGCCGATGATGATCAGTTTGTCTCACAAGGCCAACCACGTTTATTGGATGATATCGCCATCTCGCCGGACGGCAAAGAGGCCTGGCTCCCTCATGTTTTGTGGAACTTTGACCATCCATTCCAGTTTCAATCGACCATTTTTCCGGCGGTCTCTATTGTCTCGCTGACCCCCGGTGAAGAGGCGGAAAAAATCGGCTACCGCAAGCAGCTGTTTCAGCAGATTAATATTGTTGATAACAACAACCGCACTCGCATTGTGTCAAATCCCCATGATGCCGAGTTTTCGGCAGATGGCAATAAAGTCTACGTCACCCTGGCTGGCAGTGAAGACTTGATGGTCTTTGACCGCTCTCGGGCAAATACCGAACAGAAGAGTCGCAGTAAACGGCGTAAGGGCAAGTTGCCACAGGGGGGAGCCAAGGTTAATCAGATTCTGCGGCATCTGCCCGGCGATAATCCGCGAGGCCTACTGGTCAACGGCGACCAACTCTATGTGCAAAATGCCATGAGTCAGGATGTGGTGTCGTTGCACCGTGGCGGGAATTCGCCCTTTGCCCGTGTGACGGTGGCCGAGGCTCCACTTTATAAAACGGTGGAACGTGACCCTCTGAATAAAGCGTTACGTCGCGGAGCTACGCTGTTTAACAGCGCCAATACTGATGATTCTGCGACCTTTCCGATGACGGGTGACTTCTGGATGAGTTGTAATAGCTGTCATCTGGACGGTTTCAATTTTACCAATCGCTATCTGGTGGAAAAGCGGCACGAGAACAAATATGAGAATGCGGTGATTGGCCACGGTAACCTGAACAAGATGATCGCGGGTGATTTCCTGCGGGACTATCTGCGTATCATTCAGGATACCCAGGGGGGGATGGGACACGATGAGCGTGACGGCGCAATAGTGGTTGACCCGGCTGAACCTGAGGCTGAGACGTTGTCGATGATGAATGATCTGCACCGCTATGTGGTGGCCCCGGATAACCTGCCTTATCTGGCGACCTGGATACGGCTGGAAGATGGTAGCCGTCGCACTGCCCATAAAGAAGAGTGGATCAACTCAGCGGTGTGTGAAACCTGTCACTCGGCGATGTTTGAGCAGTGGGCTGACTCCAATCACCGCCTGATGTCGGGCTCCAATCCTTACTATAGTGTGCTGGAAGATATCGCCGGAGCAACAGAGGGGGAGTCGTTTCGCGCCTGGTGTTCCGGCTGCCATAACCCTGAGCGTGTCTTGAGTGGACTGCCGTTTCGCACTCGCACTAACCATATGTTTGAGAAACAGGGTGCCTCTCTCAAACAGGCATTGGCGCGTGGTCAACATGGCCCTGACGAGGGAACCGGCTGTCTCTTTTGTCACCGTATTACAAAACTGGAAGATGCCGGAGGGAATGCCGCAATGACGGTAAACCTGAAGGATCGAGAGCAGTATGTATTTGAACACAATGACAATGCTGCGCTGAACTGGTTAGGCGATAGCCAGATTAACGCCAAGCCCGCCGTGCACAAAGCCTCCTATTTACAGCCCTTTTATAAGGATGAGCTGTACTGCAAAGCCTGCCACAATGAGTTTTCCCCTGGTCTGGGCGCGATGATTGTCGATACCTGGGGCGAGTGGGAAGCCTCTAGTTATAACCGACCTGATAATCCCGAGCAGCATCGGGGCTGTATCGACTGTCATATGCATGGAGATATTTCCAAAATTGGCGAGAAGCTGCCGGGTTACTCAACCGATGGTGGCCCTTTAAAAGAGAATGTCGTAACCCACCAATTTACCGGGGCTAACCATTTTCTGGTCGGGCTGAGAAATCAGACGCTGGAGAAAATGAGCATCGAGCTGCTGAAAAGCTCGGCCAGCCTAGAGCAGTCGCTGAGTGACCACCGATTGACCGTTAGAGTCAATAATATTGGCGCGGGTCATGCGCTACCGACCGGTGTGGCCGATTTTCGTGAGTTCTGGTTACAGGTCAGGGTAACAGACGCAAAAGGGCGGGAGCTGCTGAGCAGTGGCTATCTCGATGAAGCGGGCAATGTCGAGCCTGATGCCCGCATGTTCATGAAAGTCTTCGGCGATAAGGCGGGCAAGCCGGTGGGATTACTGTTCTGGCGTTATGAGAAACTGTTGAGCGATACGCGTATTCCTGCCGATGGCTATCGCGATGAGGTTTATGAACTGCCTGATGATGCGGTTTACCCCATCACTGTTGAATCAAAATTGATGTATCGACTCTACCCGCAGTGGGTGACCAATGCGGTGAAAGCCAAGGTGCCGGAGCTAACGGATCCGCCCGTACTGGAGTTGAATAAAATGACATCGCAGTTTGCTGCACCCTGAGTGGTTAATGGTAAACACTCGATCATAACTAAATAGCAAATCGAGGTAGGGGGCTGAAGTGCCCCTTACGATGTGAGGAGAATTTCTTGTTAAGTTGGATGTTGCGTGGAACTAAGTAGAAAAGGTAATCGTGTTGCGGTACTCGGTGCGGGGCCGGCGGGTTTGATGGCTGCGTGGGAGTTGCAGCAAGCAGGGTTTACGGTCACCGTGTTAGAGGCTGACCAGCGTGTTGGCGGTTTGGCGGCCACGCATGTATTTGAAGGTGAGGCAGGCACCTACCGTTTTGATTTTGGTGGCCACCGGTTTATCACCCATAACCCCGAACTGTTAGCCTTTATTGAAGAGCTGATGGAAGATGACCTACTGCACTCGATTCGCAGTAGCGTCATCCGTTATCGTGATCGCACGTATGACTATCCGCTGGCACTTGGCAATATACTCAAGAATGCGCCCTGGTCGCTGTTAGGTGGCGTGGCACGAGATCTGCTGTTGGTACTGCCTTTCACCAAACCCGTGGCAGACCGGGAGAGTGCCAGTTTTGCAGACTGGATTGAGTCCCGTTTCGGTCCAACCCTCTATCGCCACTTTTTTGAGGGCTATACCGGCAAATTATGGGGTATTGATCCTAAAGACCTCTCTGCCGACTGGGCAGCGCAACGTATTAGTCTGCTTGATCTAAAAGATGTTGCACGCCGACTGTTGCCACGCAACAGCAATACACCACGAACCTATGCCAGAAGCTATCGTTACCCCAAATTGGGTTTTGGTGCGATCTTTGACCGTTTGAAGGAACGACTGGAAGCTAATGGTGCAACCGTCTTGCTTAATGCGCCGGTAACCGGTGTGCACGCTGAGCAAGGTAATATCAAGTCGGTATTGTTTCAGCAGCAGGGGGGTGTTCAGACGTTGGATACCGATTATGTTGTGTCAACACTGCCGATGCCACTGATGATGCAGTTTCTGGGCGTTCAGAGCCAGTTGAAGTTTCGCGCCTTGCGGTTCCTCAATATGCCCATGAATATGGAAAATATCTCAACCAATACGTGGCAGTATCTGTCTGACCCCGATATCCTGGCGACCCGACTGCAAGAGCCACGGCGGCGCTCACCCTATATGGCGCCAGAGGGAAAAACCTCTATGATGTTGGAGATTCCCTGTTGGAAGGGGGACTCACTCTGGGCCATGGAAGACCGCCAGCTGTTTGCTCGTGCCAAGCAGGATATGACGCGATTGGGGATCGATATGGAGCAGGCGACTGGCGAGTGTTTTTCCAGTTACGCCGAATATGCCTATCCGTTGATGAGCAAAGGGTATCAGCGGGAGCGCAATCAGAATTCCGAACTCCTGAAACAGTACAGTAATCTGCTGATGTGTGGCAGACAGGGAACCTTTCGTTATATTTTCACCGATACGGCAATGGAAATGGGGCAGCTTGCGGCTCGGTCACTGATTGATCAGGTCGATTATCGACAACAGATTTTTGATTTCCGGAACGAAAAAACCGTTATCGAAACCCAGAGTGTTGCGTAGTAACGCTTTGGGTTTCGCCGATAACAG
>JBFKTM010000275.1:0-5038 GCA_041636295.1 Oleiphilaceae bacterium | reverse complement strand
GTTTTTGCTCATTATCTTCAAGCAGTCGAAGCCCTGCACGTACAACTTCACTAGCCGAAGTATATCGACCTTCCCTAATTTGTTTGGCTATAAAACCATCAAAGTGGTCACCCAATGTTATGCTTGTGTTCTTTGGCATTTTGGCACCCCATGCATACCAATTAATACCAAAATATGGTACAACACCCAATGCAGGGATATCAACCTCCGTCAACAAGTCGGCTGGACCTCCTCTTACAGCGCAAGTTCCGCTTGGTTATAAAAACGTTCGAATGGCCGCTTACAGTAAATCTTAGGCCAAAGCAGCCAATGAACCCTTTGCGTCCGAAGAGGATCATCAATTCAACATCCCAGTGCCTAGCGAAAACCAAACCGTAAGAAAAAACCAACTACCTAAATAAAAAGCACCTACTAAACCCAGCACAGGTTACCTATCATATCAAGCGGTCGCCAACACCCCGCTATTCAACTTCCTGAAACTCTAGTCTTTCCAGTTCTGATACGGTAATTTGCTGACCCGTAATGGTGGTAAAAGTCCGCCCTCTGAGGTCTTTCTTATAAGCCTGATAGGTATCGGTACCGCCGGTTTGTGGGTTGACGATTTTGATTTCAAACAGGCGATGTTCATCTTGCCAGTTCAGAAACAGCATAATGCTGCCGGTGAGCAGTGTTAACGACAATACGCCGAAGGCGATCCACTTCATGGTGGAGTGGGAGGTGGAAGGTTCGGGTTGGTAGGTGATCGTTCGCGTGTTGCCGTCGTCGAAGGTGTTTTGTTTTAACGTTTTCTGGTGTCTCAGAAACACCACTGCGCCAACAATGATAAGTAGTGTGATCAATATTTTGGTTAGCATGAGGGCGTTGTCTCTGAAGTGGTCAGGGTGATGGTGTCGATTTTGTCTTGCGCCTGTTGCACGATATCGGTACCACCTTCTAACCAGTGAATGGTTGTGCCTTTTCTTTCCATGCGTCTAAACCACTTTTCTTGCTGTTTTGAAAACGTATGAATGGCTGCGTTCAGTTTCTGGTACATATCATTTCTATTTAGCTCACCTTGTAAGTAGGCTGCAACGAAGCGGTACTCCAAGCCATAAAAGTGCAGTGACTCCCAGCTGACCCCTTGTTGATTAAGCTGTTCAACTTCTTCAATCAGGCCCTGTTCCAGGCGCTGTTTTAAGCGGCTGGTGATACGCTGCTTTAATACGGCACGCTCCCATTTAATACCGAAAATCAGAGGGTTGATTTCGGGAAGTGTAATGGACGGCTTGTTTGACAGTCGCTCTGCCTCGGCAATCTCAATAGCTCTTATGAGGCGATCCCGATCCAGCAGGTCAGTCGTGTTATGCAACTTCGGGTTCAGACTTTTTAGGTGGTTAATCAGGGCGTCATGGCTCTGTGGCGCGAGCTGATCTCTTAACTCGGCATTAACCGGCACTTCTGTAAACTGATACTGGTTTAATACCGACTCTAAATAGAGCCCCGTACCCCCAACCAAAAAAGGCAGATGTCGATTTTGCTGTATGGTTGAAAAGGCTTCACAGAAATATTTCTGGAACTCAAAAACATTAAATTCGTAACCGGGGTCTACAATATCGATAAGGTGATAGGGAATCTCGCCGTATTCATCCAGATCTTTGCCACTCCCAATGTCCATGCCACGATAGACCTGCCTGGAGTCAGCCGAAATAATTTCGCCCTTCAGCCGCTCTGCTAGCGATACGCCCAGCGCTGTTTTGCCTGAGGCCGTTGGGCCGAGTACCACGATGAGATTGATATTGTGTTGCGAAATGCTCGTCACCCTGTTTGCCATGATCTCTTTTGAAGCGGCTAGTTTACCGTTTTCTACTTTGGCTTGTCTTGAGCAGAAACAAAAATATCCACAGATGCAGTACCGGTATTCTGGCTCAGTAATTGCAGTCACTCTATTAGTAGTTAAATAAAATCTTACAAAACATTAAGTTAGAAAGTGGTGTGCCTTATATTGGTGCAGCCCTTTGGCGGGGGATTGCGCTGGTGCACTATTGAGAGGCTTTTAGATTCATCAACGGGGGCATTTTATGCTATTTGGCCGTACAGACAGAAAACCGATCAACATTCAGGATAAGCAAGTTGCTGAGTGGAAGTACACCACCTGCGGTTATTGCTCAACGGGTTGTTCAATACAGGTAGGCTTGGATAAGGCCGGAAAAGCGGTTGCTACTAGGGGTAATGCCGGGGCTGATGTAAACCGGGGAAAGCTGTGCATCAAAGGTATATTCGAACATGAGCTGTTCGATGCCCCGGGCCGTGGTGATGTGCCGCTGATGCGCGATAAGGCCTATGAGCCATTCCAGAAAACCAACTGGGACACGGCCTTCGATAAAATGGCGTCTGAAATTAAACGTATTCAGGACACCTACGGACGTGATTCATTTGCTATTGTCTCGACGGGGCAGTTGCTCACCGAGGAGTTCTATTCGTTAGGCAAGTTAGCACGGGGTTGTATCGGCACCAACAACTATGATGGCAACACCACACTGTGTATGGCATCTGCCGTTTCAGGTTATAAGCGCTCCTTTGGATCTGATGGTCCTCCGGGTTGCTATGAAGACTTTGAGCATACGGATTGCTTGATTGCATTCGGGTCTAACTTGCCTGAGCAGCACCCTATTATCTACTGGCGCCTGAAAGAGGCGATGGAGAAGCGTAAGTTTCCGCTGATCGTTGTTGACCCCCGTGTCACCATGCTGGCGCAGTTCGCTGATATGCACCTACCCATTACACCGGGCACTGATGTGGTGCTTATCAACAGTCTGATGTATGTAATTCTGGATGAAGGATTGGAAGATCGTGACTATATCAATGCCCATACCAGCGGTATTGAAGAGATAGAAGCGAACGTTAAAAATTACGACCCTATTTCTGCTTCAAAAATTTGTGGTATTGATGAAGATACCATCCGCAATGTCGCCAGACTATATGCTAAAGCGGGCGCGGCGATGAGTATCTGGACCATGGGGATCAACCAGAGCACTCATGGCTCTGATGGTGTTGTTAACATCAACAACCTGAACCTTATTACGGGCAATATCGGTAAGCCAGGTGGCACCAGTTTGTCGATTACCGGGCAGTGTAATGCCATGGGAACCCGTGAGTGGTCTTCTTGCTCTGGATTGCCTGGCTATCGTTACCTTGAAAATGAAGCTGACCGTGAGGAAATTGCTGATTTTTGGGGGATTGATAAAGAGTTTTTCCCGACTAAACGCGGATTGGCACAGACCGATATCTTCCCCGCCATAGAGACTGGGCAGATCAAGGGGCTTTGGCTGGTTGCGACCAACCCAATGACCTCAATGCCACAGACCTCGCGTATTCGTAAGACGCTGGAAAAACTTGATTTTCTGGTAGTGCAAGACTCCTATGCCGATGTCGAAACCAATCAGTACTCCCATATGTATCTGCCCGCAGCGGTATGGGCAGAAAAAGAGGGGTGCTTCACCAATACCGAGCGACGCGTCAATATCGTGCGTCAGGTAGTGCAGCCCAAGGGCGACTCAAAATCAGATTTCTGGATTTTTAAGGAGCTTGCAAAGCGCTTTCCGAATGGTGAAAAAATCCATTTCCCGGAAACGCCAGCAGGTGCCTTTGAGGAGATGAAGCTGCTCTCTAAAGGTGATGGCCGAACACTGGATATTTCGGGCATGAGCCATGAAAAAATAGAAGAGGCCAAAGGGATTCAGTGGCCGTTCCGTGAGGGCTCGGAAGGCCTGAAAGGCGACCCGCGTTTATATACGGATGGCCATTTTCAGACCAAGAGTGGTAAGGCAAATCTGATCCCGATTATCTTTAAAGATAATAACGAGTGCCCTGATGAGCAGTACCCTTTCTGGATGAATAGTGGTCGAGTGGTGGAGCACTTTCATACTCGAACCCGCACCGGGAAGCTGGGCAACTGTAATAAATTCAGTCCGACCCCGTACATGGAGATGAACCCGGATGCTGCGAGAGAGCTTGGTGTTGCGCACCAGTCTTACGTGCGAATTGCCTCACGCCGTGGCGATGCGGTAGTCATGGTACAGCTTACCCACCGGGTGCCGAGAAATATGGTGTTTATTCCATTCCACTTTCATGACTGCGTAAACCGCGTTTCTCTCGGTTTGCTTGACCCGCACTCGCGACAACCTGCATTCAAGCAGTGTGCAGTGCGAATTGAACCGGTTGATCAGGCGCTGGCTGCCAAACTCAATGCCGAGCGTCGAACGTTTTAAGTTCGTACAACAAACGTATTGAATAAAACAAAAATGCCAGCCTGAGTGATGAGTAGAGAGATTTTGAGGAATTGAGATGATAGGTTTATTAACAAAAGTGCGTGACCGCCTTGATCAGATGGGTACGGACGCCAAGCCTAAAAATACAGAAGCGCGTCCTATTTTTGAAACGCGAGAAGAAGAGCGCCCCTATGCTAAATTGAATGACCCGGTCGTGAATGAAACGAACCGGTATGGCGTTAAGATTGATTTGCTGGACCTCACTAATCATGCATTACCCAAAGATCGGTCGATGTATATTAATGAGAACCCTACGGTCGGCGATAATCCCAACCGTAATAAGCAACATGGTTTCCACTTCACTGCCGATAATTGTATTGGTTGTCATGCCTGTGAAGCCGCTTGCTCCGAGAAAAATGGTAACCCGGCTCATATTGCCTTCCGGTCGGTGGGTTATGTAGAAGGGGGCAGCTACCCTGACTACAAACGCCTGAACATCTCCATGGCCTGTAACCACTGTGATAATCCGGTCTGTTTGAAAGGCTGCCCAACCCGTGCCTACACCAAACATGTTGAATATGGCGCGGTATTACAAGACCCTGATACCTGTTTTGGCTGTGGCTACTGTACCTGGGTCTGCCCCTATAATGCACCGCAGCTTGACCCCATTGAAGGACAGGTCTCCAAGTGTAATATGTGTGTGGATCGTCTCGAAGTCGGGCTCAAACCTGCCTGTGTATCTGCTTGTCTGGGCAATGCGCTGAACTTTGGCGTAATAGAAAATACACCAG
>JBFKTM010000274.1:0-5067 GCA_041636295.1 Oleiphilaceae bacterium | reverse complement strand
TCCATCCTTAAGGTTATACCCACATATTTGTTACATACAGCGGAGCACGATAACTTGCCAATCAGAACCTGTCAACGAGACGATGGAGCCGGATGAATTACACCTTTACTTCTTGCTGCTAAGCTTATATAAAACCAGATAAATAGCTGAACCTGGGCTAGCCAAATAACAGGACCGTTAGACACAATAGAGGATGGTCATTTTTAACAATGACACAAACTAGAACCCAGTAAATAATGAAAAAATGAGAATCATGATTAAAATGCATTCAACCAATTCAGTACATAAGGGCTTTACCCTAGCCATTGTCACCCTGCTTTTAGCCGCTTGCGATGGTAAAGGTTCGTTTTCAAACTACAGCAATTATGATTTAAAGACCGAGTTTTCTGACTGCAAATCCAGCAACCTATCTCCCAGTGCTGCGCAGCGCTGCCTAAATATTGAAAAAGAGTGCAAAAGACGAAGGGAGGAGAGCGGTTTCCGCTGCTAATCGAGTCAGCAGCGGCATACCAACAAGCTCATCGACACTAGATAGAGCCGCGCTAAAAAACACCAAGCTCTTTAGCCAGGGCTTCTGCAGGGGCATATCCGGGTAGCAACTTACCTGAATCCAAAACAATAGCAGGTGTCCCGCTAACACCGACCTGACGGCCTAACTCCAAGTGCTTCGAGACGGGATTCTCGCAACGCTTGGAAGGGATAACTTCGCCATTTTTAGCCTTTGTCATCGCACCATGAGGATCATCGGCACACCAGGCGGACACAATTTTATTATAAGAAGCAGAGCCAACACCTGCACGCGGGAAAGCCAGGTAATCCACCCTGACCCCCAACTCATTCAGTCTAGGCACTTCTTTGTGCAATTTCCGGCAATAACCACAATCAATATCGGTAAACACCGTAATCTTAGCCTTGATTTCCCCTTGAGGAGTGAAGGACATTCTTTCACTGTCCGGCACAGCCCCCATCAAGGCTACTCTTTGGGTCTCTCTTTTCTGTTCCGACAGATTCGTGATGCGGTGCCCATCCAACTGATAGATTTCACCTGCAATAATATACTGACCATCCGCAGAAACCAAAAGTGGCTGATCATTGGCAGAAGAGACTTCATACAAGCCAGGCACCGGCGATTTCGAAATAGCATTAATTTCCAGCGCAGGCAGTGCAGCCCTCAGATGAGACCTGATCTGAGCATCCACCTCCTCGTTAATCACTTCTGCAGCGCCTAACGCAAGAGACGTACTGAACAAAGCCACACCCAATATTTTTAAAACCATTACTATTTCCTACCTCGACCTGTAAGGAGTCATCAATTATTGTAGACAAGCAGCCATATAAACCATAACAGCGTTCGACAACTATCTAAGCACGAAAGTTCAGATAAAATCTATTACTATTGTGTAATAGTGCGAGACACAATACTAGCCCGCACCTTTTTCACCCTCTAGGATGGTGATGCTGATGCATATCCTGCAACCGCTGACGTGCAACATGCGTATATATCTGAGTCGTTGATAAATTACTATGGCCAAGCAGCAGCTGTACCACTCTTAGGTCTGCACCATGATTCAATAAGTGGGTTGCAAACGCATGACGAAGCGTGTGAGGTGATAAGTGCTTATTAATACCTGCCACCACCGCATATTTTTTAATACGATGCCAAAAGGTTTGACGTGTCATTTGCTGTCGCCTCAAGCTGGGGAAAAGCACCTCACAGGGCATTCCTTCAAGCAACTCCACTCTAGGACCAGAGAAGTACCGCTCGATCCAATCCAGAGCCTGCTCCCCCAAAGGAACCAACCTCTCTTTCCCGCCCTTGCCGGTAACCCTAAGCACCCCTTGCCTGAGGTTGACCTGACCTGGGGTAAGAGCCACCAACTCCGATACCCGCAGGCCACAGGCATACAGCACTTCTAACATAGCCCGATCTCTAAACTCGACAGGCTCACTGAGATCAGGCGCATCGATCAATGCTTCAACATCTGCCTCTGATAAGGTATCAGGCAATAACTTCACCTGTTTAGGATTCTCTATCTTAAGCGTAGGATCTTTACTAACAACACCCTCCCGCAAAAGATAGCGGTAGAATCGACGGATGCAAGATAGCATTCTTGCCGTTGAGGACGCCTTATAGCCACCACCTAACCGAAAAGAGAGGTACTGCATAATTTGCTGCCGTGAGGCTGCAACTAATGCTACATCATCATGATCTTTCAACCACCACCCAAAGCCTTCAAGATCTCGTCGATAGGCGTCCAAGGTATTTTGGCTCAGCCCAAATTCAAGCCACAAGACATCGATAAATGCATCTATTTGTTGCAGATCGACATGGTTTAAAGACACACCACCCCCACAAAGTTATAACAACAACTAAAACAGTTATGCGCTCAGAGAATATCATCTCATAAAATAAACAGGCACAAAAAAAGGCAGCTTAAAGCTACCTTTTTGGAATTCTATAACTAGCTGAACGCTTAGTTAAGCTTCTCTTTAATACGTGCTGCCTTACCGCTAAGGTCGCGCAAGTAGTAAAGCTTAGCTTGACGCACATCACCACGACGCTTAACAGTGATGCTATCAATCAACTTACTGAAAGTTTGGAACGTACGCTCTACTCCTACGCCGTAAGAGATCTTACGAACGGTAAAAGACGAGTTCAAGCCACGGTTACGCTTGGCAATAACAACACCCTCATATGCCTGAAGACGCTCACGATCACCCTCTTTAACCTTAACCTGTACGACTACGGTATCGCCTGGGCCAAATTCAGTTACTTCTTTGGTCATTTGCTCAGCTTCGATCTGAGTAATGATATTGTTCTTGCTGCTCATCGTTTGCTCCTAAGAAAAAGCTGTTAAATCCGGTCGAGCTAGCCGGAAGCACTCTGCTCGCGGACAAACTCTTCTAACAACCCCTTCTCCTCCTCTGAAAGCTGTTTACCTTTCAGCAGATCCGGGCGTCGTTGCCATGTTCTACCCAGTGACTGTTTTAATCGCCACCGTCTAATTTCTTCGTGATGCCCACCTAACAGCACGTCCGGCACTCTCTCCCCCTGAAAAACCTCAGGCCTTGTATAGTGTGGACAATCGAGCAAATCGTTATAAAACGAGTCCTGCTCTGCTGATTGATTGTGCCCTAAAACACCGGGAATCAAACGCGCTATAGCATCAATCACTGTTATGGCGGCAATTTCACCACCACTTAATACGAAATCGCCTAAAGACCACTCTTCATCAATTTCGGATTTTATCAGACGTTCATCAACACCTTCATAACGCCCAGCCACCAAAATCAGTTTTTTGCTGGCTGCCAAATGTTGAACACCCGCCTGATCCAACCGCTTACCCTGTGGTGATAGATACACCACTTTAACACCATCACCCGCTGCATCTTTCGCGGCAGTGATTGCATCCTGCAAGGGCTGAACTTTCATTAGCATCCCAGGACCGCCGCCATAGGGCCTGTCATCAACAGTACGATGACGGTCATGAGTAAAGTCTCTTGGATTCCAACTATGGAATTCCATAATCCGATTTTTAAATGCCCTTCCGGTTACACCATACTCAGTAACCGTTCGAAACATCTCTGGAAACAGTGTAACTGCTCCAATCCACACGGTCTAAAACTCCGGATCCCAGTCCACCGTGATCGTCTTTTCCTCGAGATCGATATCACTTACTACCGTTCCAGGGAGATAAGGTATCAGACGCTCTTTTTTAGAATCGCCACGTCCACCCTTAACAACCAATACATCGTTAGACCCGGTTTCGATAAGATGACTTACCTTACCCAGATCTTGCCCCTCTATTGTTTTAACCGAGAGACCTTCTAACTGATGCCAGTAGTATTCGCCTTCCTCGAGTTCAGGTAACTCCTCAGTTGCAACCGTAATTAACGAGCCACAAAACTGCTGAGCTAACTCTCTATCGTTGCAACCTTCAAGACAGGCAACCAAGCCTTTTCCATGCTTCTTGCCTGAGGATAACTTAACTACTTTCACCTCGCCGTCTTTCTTCAAAGTCCAACTGCGATACTGAAGTATACTATCCATCGGATCGGTGAATGAATATATTTTCACCCATCCTTTCACACCATAGACTGAAGTAATCTTGCCTAGAACCGTCTCATTCTTCACACTACGATTCATGCTTACTCCGTATCTATCGTATTTTCTTGAACGTTGACCAACAACCTACTCAAGCAATTAACTTAAGCAGCCTGAACTTCTTTAAGTAGCTTAGCCACACGATCTGAAGTTGTAGCACCCTGCTCCAACCAAAATTTAACACGATCACTATCTATACGCAGACGCTCTTCCTGGCCACGAGCAATCGGATTAAAAAATCCAACACGCTCAATATAGCGACCATCGCGAGCATTGCGACTATCAGTGACTGACAAATGATAAAACGGGCGTTTTTTAGAGCCGCCACGAGCTAAACGGATTGTTACCATTTCGCTAAGTATCCTGTTAATGCTGTTAACAACCATGCAAATATACATGGCATTCGAAAGGGCGCATATTCTATTCAAAAACAAACCGATTGAAAACCTATAATTTGCTTTTTTATTAAAAAATGCACCATATTTGTATATCGCCGACCAATCCACACACTAATGAATGCATGAGTGGCCGGCAAAAACACCCCAATTAACGCAACAAATACATGCCACTTATATCAACTACATTCGCCCCATGGGTGGAAAGCCTCCACCCGGAGGCATCATTCCTTTCATGCCCCTCATCATATTCGCCATTCCACCCTTCTTGGTGAACTTCTTCATCATTTTTTGCATTTGTTTATGCTGCTTGAGAAGCCTGTTCACATCCTGAATCTGAGTACCTGAACCGGCAGCAATACGACGTTTACGCGGATTATTTATCACATCAGGGTAGCGACGCTCATGAGGGGTCATAGAGCAAATGATCGCCTCCATCTGACCCAATGACTTATCATTCACATGCTGTTGGGCAGCCTGAGCCATCTGCCCCATACCAGGGAGCTTATCGAGCAGATTGCTCATCCCGCCCATATTTTTCATTTGTAAGAGCTGGTCCCGGAAATC
>JBFKTM010000273.1:0-5072 GCA_041636295.1 Oleiphilaceae bacterium | reverse complement strand
GTGCTGAATTTCGATGTTAGCATCGAAGCAGTTCGAGAGCCTACTGCAGAAGAGTTAGATCACGGTCACGTGCACTAACATCGGGCGCACTAACAAATGGGGCGCCTCGCTCCATTTGTTTACATCTTTCATCTCCCATCTTCCATCTTCCATCTTCCATCTTCCATCTTTCACCTTCCACCTTTCACCTTTCACCTTCCACCTTTCACCTTTCACCTTTCACCTAAAAATAGTGGCATAATACCGTTTTGCTTGCGACGATAGGTTGGAATTATGGCTATATGGGTTGATGCAGACGCCTGCCCCAATGTAATTAAGGAAATCTTATTTCGGGCCGCTCAACGGACCCAAATACCACTCACCCTAGTCGCTAACCAGCCCATTCGTACGCCTCCATCTCCCTACATAAAATCAGTTCAGGTTGCTTCAGGCTTCGATGTAGCAGATAACCATATTGCACAGCAGGTTGAAGCGGCAGATTTAGTGATCACTGCCGACATTCCTCTTGCAGCCGATGTGGTAGAGAAAGGCGCGACTGCGCTGAATCCCCGCGGTGAGAAATACACCAAAGAAAACATCAAACAACGCCTTACCATGCGTAATTTTATGGAAGAGATGCGCAGTACCGGCCAAGCATCTGGCGGCCCTCCACCATTGAATCAACAAGATCGGCAAGCCTTTGCTAATGCCCTCGACCGCTATCTAGCGGCACATCTAAAAACCCGCTAATACCTGAACCTCCCTGTATCACATTCACCTGCAATAACACAGTAGACCACCCCACTCATTCAATACTGCGATCGCACCTCACTGGTGCAATCTCGGTATTGAATTCTCACAACGAGCACTAACTACCCATTTATAGGTATGTCTATCCAATTGTTTTTATTGGCTATTATTCGGTTATGGCCATCTAATTGCTAATCATCATACCTAACCTTTATAGGTATACCCTGTAAGCCCATAGACGCACTATCGGATAAAGCAGAGTGACGATGACCACGCAATTTATCAGAGCCGACAACCTCAACACCTATAGCAGCGAGAGTGAACGCCCTATTATTGTTGTTGGTACGGGTCCGGCCGGCATTCGTGTTACCGAAGAGCTTCTTAAAAAGTCACCGGAACAGCCACTATTGCTGTTTGGTGATGAACCTTGGCAACCATACAACCGGGTTAAACTCTCTTCACTGCTGGCGGGCGATATTTCATTAGATGAAATAGACAACTCTCTCACGCCTCCATCAAGTCATAACTTGGTTGAACATCATAATTTACGAATTATTGCCATCGACTCAACACACAGACATGTCATAGACCAGAACGGACAACGTTATGGTTACTCAACGCTTATTTTAGCAACCGGCTCACGCGCCCATATCCCCAATATCAATGGTGTTCAGCTAAAAAACGTATTTACCTTTAGGGACCTGAAAGATACCGAACAACTGAAAGCCAGAACATTCAGTAGCCGCCACATTGTGATTGTGGGGGGAGGGCTGTTAGGCCTAGAAGCGGCTAAGGCACTGCATCGTAATAACACTCATGTCACCATTATTCAACAAGCTAGCCGATTAATGAACCGCCAGCTGGACTCTGGTGCCGCTACCCAATTAGAGCATACACTTCAAGCCCTAGGTATCGAGGTTATCGTAGGACAAGGTGTCAGGGAAATTAGCAGCAAAGATGGAACCGCTGTCTGTGGCGTTGTACTCCGATCGGGGGAAGAGATCTCCTGCGATACCGTGTTGATCTGTGCCGGTATCAAGCCAAATGTAGAGTTAGCACGCAAGGCCTGGATACCGGTGGGCATTGGCATTAAAGTTAATGATCAACTGCAGACGAAAGATCCCAATATATTTGCCATTGGCGAATGTGCAGAGCACCGAGGAAAAACCTACGGACTGGTATCGCCCGGGTACGAACAAGCGGCCATTGTCGCAACCATCATTGCTACGCTAGATAAACCTGACCGCCCCCTGCCAACTTATCTTGGGTCAAATGACATTACCCAACTTAAAGTCATCGGCAAGCCGGTATTCAGTATGGGGGATGCGGCTGAACCTCGCCCTAGACCCGGCCTGATTGAGCTTATTTATCATAAACGATCAGCGGGACTCTATCGCAAGCTCAGCATCCATCGCGGTGAAATAATTGGCGCTCTTGCCATTGGTGAATGGGGTGAAATTCCCAGATTACGGGAGCAGTTAACACAAAAGCGCCCAGTTCATAGTTGGCAATTAGTAAGATTCAAGATAACCGGCTCTTTGTGGAACTCGTCAGAATCACAGACGGTAGCCAATTGGAGCGACAGTGCCGTCGTTTGCAATTGTAATAGCGTTACCAAAGGCACACTGGTCAATGCGATCGATCGTGGCTGCCATAGCGTGGCAGCGCTTGCGGAGGCTACAAAGGCAACCACTGTCTGCGGATCATGCAAACCTTTATTGGAAAACCTGGTAGGTAGCGAGGCTGAAAAAGAAGCGACCCAAGGATTTCGTTGGTTGTTAGGCACAACCATGATTGCCATGATAGCCACACTACTCACGTTCTTAGTTCCCGGAGCGCAGAACGCCTCATCCGTTCAAGATATTTCACTCTGGGAGTACTTGAGAACGGATAGCCTGTGGAAGCAGGTCACCGGATTTACGATCCTTGGGCTATCGACAATTGCCTTATTCATGTCTCTTCGCAAGCGTATAAAACGCTTTAATGCAGGCTCATTCCCTATGTGGAGGCTGTTCCATGCCATCATCGGAACACTCTGTATCTTCGTGCTGGTATTACATACTGGATTTCACCTCGGTGAAAATCTGAATCGTTGGCTGATTCTTAACTTTCTCGGTGTGCTAGTCGCGGGCGCAGGTGCAGGATTGATATTAGCACTGGAACATAAGTTAACGAGCTCACTGGGGCGCAAACTACGTACTGGTTGGATATGGATGCACCTATTGCTGTTTTGGCCACTACCAGTATTACTAAGTGCCCATGTTGTCTCTGTCTACTATTTTTGAGTAACGATAAGGATTTACTTTGAAAAAGTTACTTTGGTTTGTCTGGTCACTGCTAACACTTGTACTGTTGGGCTACTTGGGTATGCCGTTGCTGTCAGGTGGTGATAAGTCCATCTATCTAACTGGTGATGCCACCCACGGCCACTACCAAATAGAGCTGGAGTGTAACGCCTGCCATATCAAAGCCTTTGGTGGTCCAGAAGCGCTACAAGACGCATGCACTAGCTGCCACGAAGAAGAACTCAACAACGTTCATGACTCGCACCCGAAGTCCAAGTTTACTGATCCGCGAAATGCTGACCGAGTCGCCATCCTCGATGCTCGTTACTGTAGTACCTGCCATCAGGAGCACCAGCTGGAATCCACACAAACCATGGGGGTCACCCTCGCCAGTGACTTTTGTTTCAGATGTCACGCGAGTATTGCAGAAGAGCGCCCCTCTCACGAAGGGTTGGAGTTTAACAGCTGTGATAATGCGGGCTGCCACAACTATCACGACAACCGGGCTCTCTACGAGGACTTCCTCACTAAAAATGCACATCAACCTGATCTGCTCGAAAAACCTAACGTGCTCTCCCGCAATGCACTGGAACATCACCTCAACCAGCTATCTACCGCAAGTCCTGCCGTATCTCGAACCGCACTGGGCCAACAGTCGGCGGATGCCCCTACTAAGTACAACGACCCCAAAACAGAACGTGACTGGCACCAGAGCCAACACGCCCAAGCCGGAGTCAATTGTTCCGGCTGCCACCAACCAACAACCGACCAACCCTGGCAGGAAAAACCCGCTATCGAGATCTGTGCTGATTGCCATACCACCCAGACCGCCGGATTTTTGCGAAGCAAGCACGGCATGCGATTAGCCGCAACGAATCACGAAGAGGCGATGACACCCGATCGCGCTCGGCATCTATTTAAAAACACGTCACTCAACCGTGAATTAAACTGCCAAAGTTGTCACAGCGACCACCGTTTTGATACCTCTACTGCCGCTATCGAAAGTTGTTTGAGTTGTCACGATGACCAACATTCCAACGCCTACAAACAGTCTCCTCATTTTGCCGGGTGGCTGGCCAATGCACAAAGCGATAATACCGATAACGCCGGAGTATCCTGTGCAACTTGCCACCTGCCCAGGGAGATCGCTGAGGCGGACTCAGGGCTCGTCACGGTTAACCATAACCAGAACGACACACTGCGCCCCAATGAAAAAATGATACGAGCCGTCTGTATGAACTGCCACTCTCTCAGTTTCTCACTTGATGCCCTTGCCGATACGGCACTTATAAAGACGAATTTTAACGGCAAGCCATCAAAACATATCGAATCAATAGAGATGGCTCTCGAGAGAGCCAAATAAGCAACGTTAAGACCGAAAAAGATTATTAAAAAAGAAGGAGTAGACCATGATGAAACCACTTATTGCCTCACTGATAGTCGCAGGCTCAGTCGGATTAAGCGGATGTGGAGAAAGTGCACCAGCAGGTATCGCACCCAAGGTGTACACCGACTCACTATTTTCTGTGATGAAAGCTGACCGAACCAACTACACCAAACTCATTATAAAACGCCTCGGACCTTCAGGGGCAGGCTCGATTAAACCCGACGAACACTGGAAGGACATCGACAATGGCGCGCCACTGCCGGCACAGATGTTCAGGGCCGGTGCGGAATCCGTTAGTCAGATGACCTCCGACTTTACCTACTCATTACAGTCCCTATGGCCTATTAACAGCCAGAATAAACCGCGTACCGAGATGGAAAAAAAAGGGCTGGAGTATATTAAAGATAATCCCGGTGAGAATTTCTACGGTACAGAGACCTTAGGCGATCAGGATTACTTCACTGCAGTTTATCCGGACGTTGCGGTTGCAACCCCTTGCGTCAGTTGCCACAACGACCACAAAGACAGCCCAAGAAAGGACTTTAAAATTGGCGAGGTAATGGGTGGCGTTGTTATTCGTGTTCCACTGTAAAATAGATCTGTTTAACGTTATAATTCAATGTCTGTGTTAAGCAGACATGGTTAGCGGCAGTTTTCATTCCACTGCATAC
>JBFKTM010000272.1:0-5077 GCA_041636295.1 Oleiphilaceae bacterium | reverse complement strand
TGAGAAGATTGAGTCCTATGAGCGCAGCAAAACATTGCAAAACACTTATTTTAGGTTCTGGCCCTGCCGGCTACACAGCAGCAGTCTACGCAGCACGAGCCAATCTTGAACCCGTGATCATCACGGGTATCCAGGCAGGCGGACAGTTGACCCAGACCACCGATGTTGATAACTGGCCTGGCGATGCTCAAGGCGTACAAGGTCCTGAATTAATGCAAAGAATGGAAGAGCACGCTAAGCGCTTTGATACTGAAATTATTTTTGACCACATTAATGAGGCTGACCTATCGACTCGACCCTTCCGTTTGAAGGGCGATTCCGGGGAGTACACCTGCGATGCGCTTATCATCGCAACAGGCGCTTCAGCCCAATATTTGGGGCTCGACTCTGAAGAGAAATTTAAAGGACAGGGTGTTAGTGCTTGTGCCACCTGCGACGGATTTTTCTACCGAAATAAGAAAGTAGCGGTTATTGGGGGTGGCAATACTGCTGTAGAAGAAGCGCTTTACCTCTCTAATATTGCCAGTGAAGTGACCTTAGTTCACCGCAGAGATAAACTCCGATCTGAAAAAATTCTTCAAGACAAGCTGTTTGAAAAAGAGAAATCAGGCAACGTCAAGATCGAATGGAATACCACGTTGGAAGAAGTTCTTGGCGACGGCACTGGCGTAACGGGAATTCGCCTTAAAAATAGTGATAGCAGCGAAACTAAAGACCTGGATTTAGCCGGTGTGTTTATCGCGATTGGACACAAACCAAACACAGAGCTGTTTGAAGGCCAGCTTGAAATGAATAACGGCTACATCACCATCAAGTCAGGCTTAAATGGAAATGCTACGGCAACCAGTATTCCTGGCGTATTTGCTGCCGGCGATGTAACCGACCAAGTTTATAGACAAGCCATCACCTCGGCTGGGTTCGGCTGTATGGCAGCGTTAGACGCAGAAAAGTTTCTTGATTCTGAATAACTCCCATTAAGCTCAAGCCGCTGCTATATTGAGAGATAACAATGTAGTAGCGGCCCCTCTATAGGCCTAAAGCCTATTGAACTGTTCAACCATTAAATTAAATCCAATGTCCCAAATTCCCTGGCTAGAAGATACAGTAGATTTTCCTGACATTTCATCTGCCCTGACAGATCCTAACGGTTTGTTAGCAGCCGGTGGAGATCTCAGCCCGGCAAGAATTCTGAAAGCCTATCAACAGGGCATTTTCCCCTGGTTTAATGATGACCAGCCAATTCTCTGGTGGTCACCTGACCCACGATGTGTAGTTTTTCCAGACCAGGTACATATATCCAAAAGCCTCAAAAAAAAGTTAAATAAAAACACTTATAAAATTACTTTCGATACCGATTTTGAAAGCGTCATTAGTCAATGTGCAGTCTCTCGTGAAGAAACTACCGGCACGTGGATTACTCATGATATGCGTGAAGCCTATATTACGCTCCATGAGCATGGGTTTGCGCACTCCGTAGAAGTATGGAATCAGGGCAACTTGGTTGGCGGATTATACGGCCTTGCAATTGGGTGCTGTTTTTTTGGCGAATCGATGTTCTCCACTGAAACCGACACATCGAAAATGGCCTTTGTATATTTGTGCAAGCAGCTAGATGAATGGGGTTATAAAATTATTGATTGCCAAGTAGAAAATCCACATTTATTCACACTCGGTGCAGTAAATATCGAACGTTCTGAATTTCAAACTATACTTAAAGATAATGTAAAGCGACGACCAGCTGATCACAAGTGGGAATTCAGTTGGGAGTGGAGAAATAGAGAGATATTGAATATCAAACGATGAGAGAATAGCAAGCAGTGTCCAGCCTTCAAACACTCGTTTTCTACGCAACACCAGAACATGATTGCAGCTACCTTCCCGGCCGGAAGGCAACTACGATGTTTGTTGATCCTCGAGCTGAAATTAACAAAGAGCTCTACTCTAAACTATCAGCTCTTGGCTTTCGCCGAAGCGGCAATCACTACTACCGACCCCATTGCTCAAACTGTACGGCCTGCGTTCCTATTCGACTGCCGGTGAATGATTTTATTCCCAATCGGAGCCAAAGACGTAACTTAAAAAAGAATGTAGGTATTGAGACGTCGATTACCCCACCAGAATTTTATCAACACCATTACGACTTATACGAGAAGTACATCGCTACCCGACACGCTGACGGAGACATGTACCCTCCTAGTGAAGATCAATATCGGTCATTTTTAGTAGAGTGCAATCCCTCAACCTTTTTTCTGGAATTCAAATACAGGGGTGAGCTAATTGGTGTTTCGGTCGTTGATGAATTACTAGATGGCTTATCTGCGGTCTACACCTTTTTTGATCCGCAGCATTCCGATCGAAGTTTAGGGGTCTATTCGATATTGTGGCAAATTGAACGGTGCCAACAAAAATCACTTAAGTATCTTTATTTGGGTTATTGGATCAAAAACTGTCGAAAAATGGAGTATAAAACACAATATAGACCTATTGAGCTTTTTCTTGAGGGAGAGTGGCGGCGGTTAGTCAGTCGAGAAACTATTTAAGACCCCTTACCCAAATACTGTAGAAAAAACTAGAATCGGCGCTTTCACCCACTATTTAAGGCAACCACACCCACTTCTGCCCGTATTGCTTGAAATAAATAATTTAAATTCAATTTAATACCCATTTTTTTTGCCTATTACTATAATTTCAGGCAAAATGTCGCTCTTTTCAGGCTATGGTCATACTGACCACTGCTTCTGACCGAATTGTAAAACGAGGTTTTTGCTTAATGGCGAAAGAAGACGTGATTGAAATGGAAGGGACTATCGTCGATACCCTTCCAAACACCATGTTTCGTGTAGAACTGGAAAACGGCCATATTGTAACGGCTCACATTTCCGGAAAGATGAGAAAGAATTACATTCGAATTCTAACCGGAGACAAAGTGAAAGTTGAGCTGACGCCTTATGATTTAAGTAAGGGTCGTATTGTCTACAGAGCGCGCTAACGCACATCGGTTATTGTTTTAACCGATATTTTTAAGCTATTCCCAGATCTATTCGGTTAGAATTAAAAAGGGTGCCTTTGGCACCCTTTATTTTTATCTATTTGAATAACGCTAAGCCGGTACCGCCTCAAATTCGAAGGCTATCTCGTTATCTTTTACTGTAACGAATACATCCCCTCCCGCTTCAGACAGCTCACCAAACAATATCTCCTCTGCCAGCGGCTTTTTAATCGACTCTTGTATTAGCCGAGCCATTGGCCGAGCCCCCATATTGACATCATATCCCCGCTCCGCCAGCCATGACTTAGCATCACTATCAACATGCAACACGACACGCTTGTCATCCAACTGAGCCTGCAGTTCGGTTAAGAACTTATCGACCACATAGGTAATAGACGTTTTTGCCAACGGCGCAAACTGAATAATACCATCTAGCCGGTTCCTGAACTCAGGGGTAAAGGCTTTATTGATCGCCTCCATACCATCAGTACTGTTATCCTGATCGCTAAAACCAATTGATCGTCGACTTAGCAACTCAGCCCCTGCGTTAGTGGTCATTACAAGAATGACATGCCGGAAGTCAGCTTTACGCCCATTATTATCTGTTAATGTACCGTGATCCATCACTTGCAATAGCAGGTTGAACACTTCCGGATGCGCCTTTTCAATCTCATCGAGCAATAAAACACAATGAGGACTACGATTAATGGCCTCGGTCAGCAAACCACCCTGGTCAAATCCAACATATCCGGGAGGTGCACCAATCAATCTGGAAACGGTATGTCTTTCCATATATTCAGACATATCAAATCTTACCAGCTCAATCCCCAAAACCTTCGCTAACTGTCGTGTCACTTCGGTTTTACCCACTCCAGTAGGGCCGGAGAAAAGAAATGCGCCATCTGGTTTTTCAACAGATTTCAGACCTGCCCTAGCAAGTTTAATTGCAGTAGACAGAGACTCTATGGCAGGGTCCTGACCAAAAACCACCATCTTTAAATCTCGCTCCAGATTTCGCAGCTGGTTCTTGTCAGAAGTGGAGACGTTTTTGGGTGGAATACGGGCAATGGTTGCAACCACGTCTTCTATGGTTTGAACCCCAATGACCTTTTTCCGTTTGTTAGCAGGCTTCAAACGCTGACTGGCGCCCGCCTCATCAATTACATCAATCGCCTTATCCGGCATATGACGGTCTGTAATGTAACGATCCGCCAACTCTGAAGCCGCTCTCAACGCCTTATCAGTATATTTCAGGTCATGGTGCTTTTCGAACTGGGATTTTAAGCCTTTCAATATTCGATAGGTATCGTCGACATCAGGTTCATTTACATCAATTTTCTGGAATCGTCTGGCCAATGCGCTATCTTTTTCGAAAATTCCTCTAAATTCAGAAAAGGTGGTAGAACCGATACAGCGGATCTCTCCTGAACTAAGCAGGGGTTTTAGCAAGTTCGAGGCATCCATAACCCCGCCTGACGCAGAACCTGCACCAATAATAGTGTGGATCTCATCGATAAATAGAATGGCATGATCGCGTTTTTTGAGTTCAGCCAACAAAAGTTTAAAGCGTTTTTCAAAATCGCCTCGATACTTAGTGCCCGCAAGCAAAGCACCTAAATCCAATGAGTAGACTTCGGCATCTGCAATTATATCGGGTACACCGCCATCGACAATCTGCTTGGCAAGCCCCTCAGCAATAGCCGTCTTACCAACTCCCGCCTCACCAACCAGCAAAGGATTATTTTTTCTGCGACGAGCAAGTATCTGCACTACACGCTCAACCTCTTTTTCACGCCCGATAAGGGGATCTATGCGCCCTTTATTGGCCATTTCATTAAGGTTGGTTGCGTAGCTCTCCAAAGGATCTCCATTAGTACCATCTTCAGTCACTTCATCTTGACTCTCCGATTCACCAGAATGGTCGTGATCATGATGACCAGGCACTTTGGATATTCCGTGGGAGATGTAATTGACTACATCAATTCTCGCTACGTTTTGTTTCTTCAACACATAAACAGCCTGGCTCTCTTGCTCGCTAAATATCGCAACCAAGACATTTGCTCCAGTCACTTCTTTTTTTCCAGAAGA
>JBFKTM010000271.1:0-5083 GCA_041636295.1 Oleiphilaceae bacterium | reverse complement strand
GGCGAATTCAAAAGGTGAGTTGCTGCTCCCTCCCCCCACAATAAAAGAGATCTCCCCGCTGATACAAGCTATCTCTCGGGTACTGCCTTTTCAACAACCGGTTGGCAAAACCGTTGCATCGATACTGCAAAACCTACCAATGCTCGAGGCACAAAACCCCCAGCTGAAAACACTGGCAGATAATCTCACTCAACTACTTCCTAAAGCAACGCACTTCAAACCTGTCGTCACAATCGCTCCAGATCAGACTACACCACAGCCCAACTACAACAACATAGGGAAGAGTAATCTCTATAGCCCTGGAATGCAGATCAGGCAGGCACTAGAAAATTCAGGAATTTTCATGGAGAACAGATTAGCTGCAACCTCTTACACGGCCGCCATTACAACGCAAGCAAAAAACCTCTCACCCCTCATAAATTCCCGGCCTGTTGAGAGCACACCGACGTCAACAGCCACTCCCCTCCCACCAGGAAACCCAGGTAGTATGACAGCCCCCCCTGGTACCTCTGATTTAAAAGCAGTTATCAGCCAAATGATTAACACGCTAAGCACGATGTCCGTATCTGGCCAGACTGCAGCAGAACCAATAACCAAAGTACTTGCTGCCTCTGATCCAACTTTATTGATCAATCCCTTTAACTTTCCTACCGTAGCAGGTCCATCCAAAGGGGCAGGCAGTGACCAAGAGCGCAACTTATCAGTTGGTGACCTACTCAAGCGTCTGGCCGGTGCACTCAATAGAATTCAATTCAATCAACTAAATAGTCTCTATCAAGCGCAGACCAGTTCTTCAGATACAGCCACCATACAAACCTGGCATATGGAGATCCCCTTTTTAACGGCACAAAATGACATAGACCCGATACAGGTGCGAATAGATCAACAAACATCAAAAAACAACAACTCTCAGGACCCAGAAAACCAGTCATCCTGGAAACTATCACTTGCCTTTGACCTGGATAACCTAGGGCCACTGTATATTCAGGTCAACCTATCCCCCCCCAACGTATCGTCGACAATCTGGGCTGAGCAGCAACAAACCCTGAAGCTAATAAACCGTGAAGCGAACAACTTCAGAGAGAGCCTAATCAAGTTGGGGCTTACCGTTGATGATATCTGTTGTAGACAGGGCCAACCGAACACAAGTAAGGCCCGACTAGAACAACAGATTGTTGATATCAAAGCCTAGGAAAGACAAACATGCCGAAAACTCAAAAGATGCTAACCACTGCAGTGGCTTTAAAATATGACGGTAGTGATGCCCCAACGATCACCGCTACGGGCGAAGGGTCGCTTGCCGAAGAGATCATACGTATTGCCACAGAGGCCGACATTCCCCTTTATGAAAATGCCGACTTAGTTGAGTTATTATCTAAATTAGAACTGGGAGACCAGATTCCGGAAGTTTTATACCGGGTTATCGCGGAAATAATCGCGTTTGCTTACTATCTGCAAGGCAAAACGCCAGAGGGATTTAAGAGCGGTCAATACAATAGTGAGAGTGGAGAGAAAACAGAAAAACCAATTAATTAGCTTTTCTGTTTAAAGAACGACAATTGATCAGGCTTTAATTTACAGTCACTTCTTTCGCCTGATTTCTCTGACTCAACGCAGTGACGAGTTCAGCTTCTGGACGGGAAATACCACAACTGTTCATTAAGTCTTCTACCTCAGCCCCCAACTCTACCAGTCTTGTTGCTTCAGTATAAGAAACTCGATTCGGGTCATTTCTGACCATCTCTTCCTGACTATTTTTCAGCTCAGTTATCTGCTTTTCAAGAGATAACAGCTTACGCCCAACCCCCATCGAGCCACTGCCGATCGCTTGCAACTCATGATTCAATGAACTAATCAATTCGTCGTATTTGTCGGATTGTTTATTCATTCGACTCTTCAAATAAAACACGTAACCAGACAATATAGCCGTTAACATGATGCCAATATATGGCGATACTTCACCCAACATCGATTTACTCCTCGCTGGTTACTTGATGGCTAGTAATTCTTATAGGGATGCCATATCGGCCCACTCTTCTTCGCTGAGCATTTTCTCAAACTCAACCAGAATAATAAGCTCCCCATTTTTGTTACAAACACCTTGAATAAAGCGTGCACTCTCTTCATTGCCAACATTAGGTGCAGTTTCAACTTCGGACTGTTTTAAATAAACCACCTCGGCGACCGAATCAACCAGCACCCCAACAACTTGACCATCGATTTCCAATACGACAATACGGGTATGATCACTGATATTGGACTGACTCAAACCAAACCGCTGTCGCGTATCAATAACCGTTACAACGTTACCACGAAGATTGATAATTCCCAGAACATAGTCCGGAGCACCTGGCACGGGTGCAATTTCAGTGTAACGCAGCACTTCCTGAATCTGCATAACATTAATCCCGTATGTCTCATCATCCAAACGGAAGGTTACATACTGGAAAATAGGATCCTCTGCGGTTTGACCACTGTGTCCTGTACTAGATGCCATATTCCGAACCTCTTGAACCAATTTTTAATATTCTGATGTCAAATTTTCATCATTTACACGCTATGTGTAGTTAAGGGCACATTCTATGCCACTTTACCGACAGATAGTTAGAAATGGTTACATATAGTATAGCCAGAGTTTAGATAAGTGACAGAATCTCAATAAGATTACCATTAATTTACCTGATAAAAATGAATCACCTTTATATTGGCGAGTGATTTCGCCGCTCAGAATCACTTAATAGGCGCGACACGGCTGCCACATCCATCAATGCACACATATGATCTATGACTGTGCCCGCCAGCCAAGGTCGCTTGCCACGATCTGTACGCCAACGAACTTCTTCAGGTGTCAGTGAAAATGATTGGGCAACCGAGTCACAGGCCATTCCCCACTCACTATTATCCAATCGAATAACAAATCGATAATTATCTTTCACTGCATCATTGTAGCGCTCAGGCATAATCCATCGTGCTGAGTCAACAACACGAATATTCCGCTCGGCCACTGGCAGCAACCCTAAAAACCAAGCAGGCCTTCCAACCAGCGGTGTTAACTCCTGCTCCATCGCATGAATAGCCCCCAGTGAAACAAGCGGGACCGCCAGCTTTAAGCCAGCCACAGTAAAAATCAAACACTCAAACCGACCTTGAGCCCAGTCCGGACGACCATTCTCCAACCAGTGATCTACGGGCGCTTGCGACTCCAGCGCTGTCGACTGAGCCAGGATGGACGCTTTATCGATTTGGGTGTCGACCTCAACTACCGTTTTCAGTGCCTTTTCAGACGTTGCCTTGATGACTTCCGGGGGGGACACCTCATCCTGACGTTTTTTTGTCACTTCCCGGTCAACTCGAACCCCACCCTCAATCGCAACATGACGTTTTTCCGTCACGGTTGTTCTAACAGGTTTCTCTTGGGGTGCATGATCAGTCGATGCCGGCTGAGGCTTAGCTTTTAGCTCGGTGGATGCTTTTAGCATACCGCTTAAAATAGTCGAATTTTTTAAAGTGAGCGGTTCGCGATACTCTTTTTCTGGAGCTCTTGCTAATGCCCGCTTCTGCTGTAACCTTTGCGATGCTAATGATCTTTCCTGCGTTTTTTCAGGTCGAGAAGAAGCTTGCTGCGCTCGGGTGACATTGTCATCAACCTTACTTTCGACAGTTCGCTCAACCTTCAAGGCCGCTGCTTTAGCCTGATCTTCTTCACGCTTGAGCTGGTCAAGGGGCGAACTAGCAGGAATCTGTTGCAACAAGTCATCTAGGTAGTCTTGTACGGCTACCTGGGGATTAATCGTTTCACTATAACGCTTGCGACTCATACCCCCCCCTCTCCAAGGTAGCTGAGTCGACCAAGCCGAGTAGAAACCGGCGCTGCATCATTAATTCATGACAATATTCAAGCACACAACTCCGGAGTCTCCCCGATATTGGCTTGCGTAAAAGGTGCAATCCCCAAAAAAGCAGTAGACATGTTTTCATTAATGAATGCCGAGGTTGATCAAAGTCAGCCGCATAGTCCCCGATGGCCGTCGTCGGTATAAGCCAGTGGTCAGGCTCAATAATGTTATTTGACAGGAATTGTGGAATAGGCTCTTTAGCGGATATAACGCCAACACATTCAGAAGATGTCAGCGTAGTAGCCTCCCCAAGAAGATCCCCCAAATAACTGTTCATCGCTTCACTTGGCGATGTCACAAATGATTGGTTGCGCTCACTACTCATATCGCACTACCTGTCTCTCTCACTACGCGCCCGCGCCCCCTTCAGGAGTGAACAGCCTCAGCTTCTCGTATACTTTCCAATAATTTTGCATAGGCCCGAACACCATGGGTTGCCCCATCAAGCTCCGAGGGAACAACGCCCATACGACTAGCATCTCGAAACTTTGTGTCTACAGGAATCGCATACTTCCATACCTGCGACCCCCAACTATTTTTTACTGCTCTCAGACTTTGTAAAGAAGCCTGGGTTCTTCTATCAAACATTGTGGGGATAATGGTATAAGTTAAATTATTGCGCTGAGATTTGATCACCATCTGCAACGTGTGCATCATTCTTTCCAACCCTTTAAGGGCTAAAAATTCAGTTTGAACCGGCACCAGCAAGTGCTGACTTGCAGCCAGTGCATTGATCATCAAAACGCCTAATGAGGGCGAGTTATCGATTAATACATAATCAAAGTCATCCCACAACAAGGCCAATGTTCGTGAGATGATCAATCCCATCCCCTCTACACCAACCATTCTCCTTTCCAATGTCGCCAGCGCAGTAGAAGCAGGAAGCAATTTGAGCCCTGGCATACTGGTTTTAACGATCAATGTAGAAGGCAAATCTTCTGGTACCTTCCCTTGATGCATAAAAAGGTCAAATGCACTGTGCTCAATGGTATCCGGATCGTACCTAAAATAACTGGTCAGTGAGCCGTGAGGATCAAGATCCATCAATAATACCCGCTTTCCTTCCTTGGCCAAGAGCCCACCCAACGCGACTGCCGTCGTTGTTTTACCAACGCCGCCTTTCTGATTTGCAATTGCCCAGATACGCACAGCGCCCCCCCTTATCTTTTTTTAATCAATAGCCTGAG
>JBFKTM010000270.1:0-5117 GCA_041636295.1 Oleiphilaceae bacterium | reverse complement strand
ATGCGCTATCATTACAGCGTTCGACCGGCCAAAGGCTCGGTGAGGTGCTGGTCTCTCAGGGCCTTTTAACAGAACGTGACCTCGATAGAACGCTTAAACACCAGAAGCGTTACCGTTATACCGCTGCTTTTGTGGCTATGGTTGTTACTCCCTTACAGCCTGTTGTCTCTTTTGCTGCAACAACGCAGTTGGCAAATGCAAGTAGTGATGCGATTGCTGCGGAGCAGATGAACGCGTTTCGGTCAAAAACCGGTTTAAAATCGTTGAATGATGATGATTTAGCGGGTGTCTCTGCACAAGGTATTGCTGAAGATGTGCAGAATCTTATGCAATTGGTTGATGGCGAGCAGCAACCCGATGCCGTTAACGTGTTGAAGACCGTGACAACCGCTTTTGTGCCGGTTATCGATGCCTTGCAGTGGGACTCAACGGTAGAGGGTGTGGTTTATGATGCCAGTAAGCCAGCTTTCGAAATGCTAGAGCCTGGCAAAATGAAATTGGCAATGCCAACTCATATTGACAAAATCAGCCTCGAGAATATTCGTGTTGCAGGTGCAAGTTCATCTGATCCTACCTTTGGTAGTATCTATATTAGTGATATAAACTTTTCAAGTGACTCCAATATGGTAATCACCGTAAGGTAGTCCACATTTAACGATAATCATTGTTGATTGTTTAAAGCCTGGCTGTAGTCAGGCTTTTGCTATTGAGTTTAATCCACCTATGGCGTGTTCTTTACCGGATGAACCATACAGATTCGGTTTGTTGTGTTGACCCCGTATAATATTCATTATTTTGTTAACGCGCTTTAACGAATGGCTGACCACGGTGCCATTAATAGTATTTTGATCTTTGCAGTGTTTTAACTTTTGACTGACTTCCTTCCATAAGGCATGTAGTGCCGGATCACTAATCGTAGATACAACCTTTTCAAATTCGCCCGCTTTGATGGTATAACCGGCATCGACAAATAGCCTGGCCTTTTCTTTAGCTCGGTATTCTACAGTTTTTAGGCAGGCTGATTTATCAGAGGTTATTTGTTGTAGGGTAGTGCTTGAACGCTCTTCTAATGACGAGCGCTCGTTGATGAGTATTTCGCTGAGTCTGGTAAGGTCTTTAAGGTCTTCTTGTAATAGTGCTTTGAGTCTATCTATTTGTAGCGGCATGGCGTTGCCCTCAGAAAATGTCTTTCTCCATATTGAGCATTTTCTGTGCCACTCTCTCTGCAGAGATTTCATAGCTGCCACTTTCTAATGCAGCTCGAATTTTTGCAACCTTGTCGGAATCAACCTCTGGAAGATCTTTTAGCCCCGCTTCAATTTGCTGAAAGCTCTGCGCTTTATTGCTAAAGCTAACACTTTCGCCTCGTTTTTCGACAACAGACTCATCTTTTTCCATCGATGCGTCATTTTTCTGGCGAAGCTGTTGGTTTTCAACACCCCTGCTTCGAGCATTGCTCGAATGGTTGGAGTTGATACCGTTTATGTCGATAGCCATGGTGTTAAACCCTTAATAAATAGACTCTGCTACTATTATCGACCCAATTTTAAAAAACTTTAACGCTAAAAGATAATTTTTTATTAGATCGTTGTTTTTTGCTAGTGGTGCATTCTGGCGTTTACATCGGCACCGATACTTTTCCTTTTGATACAACCGTTGCCCTAATTATTCGATTTGATTTTTTGTTTTTTACAGAAATCTGCTGCCCTAGTTTACCGTCGTTAAGCGCTGTGCCGAGCATTTCAACTGAAATTGTAGGTGATATCGCGCTGATGACTACAGTATCCCCACGCTCTACTACTTTGGGAGGGGACAATACGCCAGGGTATATAATGTCACCTGCCTTTAATGCTCTTCTGAGCTTCATGCCTACTAAATTGTTTTTCTGAATAAAATAATCACGCTTTGACTGATTGGTTTGAATTTCTCTAAGCTCGAGATCACCCTGGCTGATGTGATGGTTTCTTGGCAGTGTTTGGCTTGCGACCCAGACCTTTTTAAACGTGCTGATGGACACACCCACAAAAATAGACCAGTGTTTTTGGTCGTTGCACTCAAGTTTCAAGGTGTTATTTTGACGTGTTAAGGGATTACCTTGTAACTGGAATTCAATTGGCTTTTTGCAGGCGGATAGATTCAAGCGAGGATCAATATTGCCGATATCAAATGTTGAGCGGTAACCTTTTTCCGATTGTAGTGAGTCAGTTAGTTCGGTTAAGAAGAGGCGGGCCTCGTTCGAAGCCCACTCGCTAAACGTTGCTGCTTGACTCGTATGCGTTGTTAAAAGTATACCCAGAACTAAAATAGCTCTGTGAACTTTTAAAAATTGTCCTATGCTTATGAGAAGTAAGCAGTATTTAATTATGCAAGGCACGTTGATACCGTTAAATATTATTTGGATATGGGCTAATATATCAAGCAATCTACGTGCCGAAACTGACGAAGTCAGGTAAGATGGCAGGAAAGTGATAAATATTAGCTTATTGATGGGATTATTGGCAGGCACAATAAGTATCTAAATTTAAAATGCAGGGGATACACCTATGGCTGGTGTTTTGGATAGTGTTAACCAGAGAACACAGCTGGTCGGCGAAAACCGACTCGAGTTGTTGTTATTCCGTTTAAGTGGCGAGCAGATATACGGAATAAACGTATTTAAAGTTAAAGAGGTGTTGCAGTGCCCTAAACTCACGATGATGCCTAAACGAAATCCTGTGGTTAGAGGGGTTGCACATATTCGTGGGGGAACGATCCCTATTATGGATATGGGGATGGCGACAGGGCAGCAAGCTATTCCAGAGGACAAGATCAATTCAAGTTTTGTCATTATTACGGAGTACAACCGAAAAACTCAGGGTTTTCTGGTGGGGGGCGTAGAGCGAATTGTAAACCTCAATTGGGGTGAGATTCATCCACCACCAAAGGGGGCGGGTAAAGAAAATTACCTAACAGCGGTCACACAGCTGGACAATAAATTGGTGGAGATCATTGATGTCGAAAAAATACTGGCCGAAGTGTCTCCAGTAGAGGAACGAATCAGCGCTGGCCTCATTAATGAAGAGACCAGCAAAAAAGCTCAACAGTTTAAGGTCTTGATTGTCGATGACTCATTGGTTGCTCGTAAGCAGATTCAAAACTGTTTGCAGGCTGTTGGTTTTGAGGTTATCACAAAGAATGACGGCAAACAGGCTTTGGATTATCTGAAGTCGCAGGCTGAGGCGGGTGTCGATGTTGCGAGTGACCTGGCACTCATGATATCGGATGTTGAAATGCCTGAAATGGACGGCTATACGCTGACAACTCATTGTAAAAATGACCCGAGATTATCGGGGCTCTACATTATGCTGCATACCTCGTTAAGTGGTGTATTTAACAAGGCAATGGTTGAAAAGGTAGGGGCGGATGACTTTATGGCCAAGTTTAGCCCTGACGAGTTGGCTGAGCGTGTAATGAGTGTTGTTGATAATCAACATAAAGGATAGCTGAGCGAAACTCTTATGGTAACGCGTTTCAATTCACCCGCTGCGGGTACTGCTGATGAATATCAGCAGTTTAGGGATTTTTTGCAGGATGCTTGTGGAATATTGCTAGGTGATAATAAGCAATATTTGGTTAAAAGTCGTCTTCGAAAAATTATGGAAGAGCAGGGGGTCGAGTCTCTTGGTCAGCTTGTTCAGCAGTTAAAAAAAGTCTCTTCTAAAGGACTCAAAGAGATGGTGATCGATGCCATGACCACTAATGAAACACTGTGGTTCAGGGACAATCACCCCTTCAGAATATTAAGTGATATTATTTTCCCTGAGTTTTCCGAAAAAAACACCTCCAAACCGGTTCGAATTTGGTCGGCGGCATGCTCCACTGGGCAAGAGCCTTATTCCATCACGATGATAGCCGATGAGTATAAAAAGGCTAAGCCAGGTAAATTGCGCGGGGGAGTTCAAATTGTTGCCACTGATATCTCCCAAACGGTATTGGAGAGTGCGAAAAAAGGAGAGTATGAGTCCCTCGCCATCGGACGGGGGTTACCTCGGGATCGATTAAACGCTTATTTTACACAGGCTGAAGGGGGTGTCTGGAAAATCAAACCCGAATTGCGACGGCTGATCGACTTTCGCTTGTTGAATTTGCTGGAACGCTATGCGTTGCTTGGCCGATTTGATGTGATTTTCTGCAGAAACGTGCTGATATACTTCTCTGCGGAACTCAAACTGGATATCTTATCTCGTATGCATCAAGTGCTGAATCCTGGTGGGTATTTGGTATTGGGGGCTTCAGAGTCGTTAAATGGGTTGTCAGATAAGTTTGAGATGGTGCAGTGCCGGCCGGGAATCATTTACCGCGCAATATAGTGTTGCGCGGTTGTTCAGGTTACTAGGTGTGCTAGAGAGTTTTATGTCTAATTAAAGCGACTGCAAAATTTAATAGTTAAAACGCTCCCCCTTGTTTTTAACAGCAGTAATCTATAACTGAATTCGAAATACAGATTATTAGACACTACTCTGTTTTTTCAACACATTCTGAGTTGGAAGGGGTGTGCTTACAGCGCACCTTTCTCATAAGACGCAGTGTCTTTGCATTGTAGATCCCGTCTGCACTAAGCATAATTCTTGCGGATCGAAATATCGCGTCCATCGAGGCTGTGGCTTCTGTTCCCATGGAAATCCAATGATCTTCGGGGATATCCAATTCAACTTGTTTTATTATATCGAAAGCCCCATCGATCATGTCTGCAAACGCTTCTCTGGACTTTTGACCATAATCTGGTGGGAATTTGTTGTGATGTATTAGTACTTGAAGGGTTGCCTGTAGCAAAGGGCGGTGGATCACACCGCCGCCTGCTTCAACACCTTTGTATAACTCCATTGGCATATAGGCAGTCGCTGGTGCAAAAGCGATATCTACTGAGCCATTATTGAATTGACCAGAAAATCGGGCCAGGCTTGAGCTTACGGGAGATGCTCCAATTTGTTGGGCTATTTTAATTTGGACCGGATCAATGTCGAAAGTGGCCATTTTTTTGCCTTGAAATTTACCGAAACTATCAATGGACCTGTCGTTGACGAGTGTGTAAATAGGGCCTACGGGTAGAATTCCAGCCACCTCATAGGGGCCATTTT
>JBFKTM010000269.1:0-5160 GCA_041636295.1 Oleiphilaceae bacterium | reverse complement strand
CGAAAACAGTGGGAAGACGCCGATGTGATTGTCGCGAATCACGATCTGGTTTTGTCAGATCTGGCCCTTGGCGGTGGCGTTATTTTGCCCCCCCCTGAATCGTCGATTATGGTGTTTGACGAGGCGCACCATCTGGCAGACAAAGCTTTGGGGCATTTTGCTGTTCACTCGCCTTTAAAAGGGTGTCAGTCTTGGTTAAAACAAGTGGCCAAAGTGTTTGCTGAGATGCTGCCTTACATTAAGCCATCTTCCCGCCTTCGAGGCACTATTGAAGAGATATCAGGGATAACCAAACCACTTCATAACCAAATTGAAGTAGTTTACGGTCAGCTTGATGAGGGAATGGAGTGGGAGTCTAACGATCGATTTGGCAGTATGGCTAATCCGAGTAGAGAGAGTCAGCAGGTTTTTCGTTTTACCGAGGGGAAGATCCCTGACGAGATAAAACTAAACGCTACTGAACTTCAGAAGTTATTTGTCTCTCTTTGCCGACTGGTAGATGAAATTAACAATGACGTTATCAGAGCCATGGATGAAAAGTCGGAAGCCAGTTTAAGTAAAGAAGATGGTGAAAGATGGTTTCCTGTCATGGGTTCTATATTGGCGAGAACAGAAGCCTATCTGGACCTTTGGCGGTTTTTTGCCACTGATGATACCGAAGGACAACCCCCTTCGGCCCGCTGGGTCGTTAAGAAAAGCTTCGATAATCATGATGATATCGAACTTTTCGGAAGTCCGTTGATGGCTGATAGCTTGCTGTATTCCCGGTTATGGAGCAAGTGTTACGGTGCTCTTATGACCTCTGCGACATTGACATCGCTGGGTAACTTTCATCGATTGACTAATAAATCGGGTCTTCCGGACGATAGTGTCTATTTGCGCGTCAACAGCCCGTTTAATTACAACGAGGTAGCCGATCTCAGGCTGCCAAACATGAAGTCTGACCCTGGTGACAGTGTTGCGCATACGGAAGAGCTTATTAAGCTATTACCCATTTTTCTTGCGGATCAGAAAGGGTCGCTGGTGTTGTTTAGCTCCCGTAAACAGATGAACGAAGTGCAGGCTGGGTTACCGGCCGATATTAAAACGCAGATTATTAGTCAAGATGATATGAGTAAGCAAGAAGTGATTCGCACTCATAAACAAAAAATTGACGACGATGAGACCAGTGTGATTTTTGGCTTAGCCTCGTTTGCGGAGGGTATAGACCTTCCCGGGAACTATTTAACGAACGTTCTGATCGCGAAGATACCCTTTGCAGTACCCAATGATCCTATAGAGGCGGGGCTTAGTGAGTGGATTGAGTCTCGTGGCGGGAATCCATTTATGGAGACAACTGTGCCCGACGCATCGATGAAGCTAATTCAAGCGTGCGGGAGATTGGTCAGGACTGAGAATGATCATGGCCAGGTAGTTGTGTTTGATAGTCGATTGCTAAAGCGCCGATATGGGAAAATGATTCTAGACTCACTGCCCCCCTTCAGACGAAGATATGAGTAGTACGGTATGGCTGTGAGCTACCTGAAAATCGGGCAAAAAAAAACGGTACACAGCGTATTACTGTTTACCGTTTGTCTGTCGGGCAATGCGTTTAAAGCGCCCATATACATCTGATAAGGTCTAGCTGATTAGGAGTACACAAGGCCTGAAGTTGTGTGCTTTTCAACTCAATTCATCATGATTCTATAATAAGGCGGTAGGGGGCGTAGTTTAATCGTCCAAAGGGCGTAATTGTGGACTAATGTTTAAAATAAGACCTTAAAAGATGTGATGTGTGTCACAGTATTGGGGCGTATCATAGGTGCCTGTCGATAATTTTTGCGATTACTGCCGACAGGTATCACAGAGATCTACAGCCTATAGCAGTCCCAACTCACGTGCTTTTGCTAATGCTTCCGTCCGGCTTTTCGCGCCAATCTTTCCATAGATATTTCTAATGTGAGCTTTAATGGTCGCTGGTGCGAGATGTAGCTGATTGGCAATCATCTTATTGGCCAGCCCTGAGTTAATTAATTCCAAAACTTCTTGCTCACGTTGGCTTAGTGGTTCGAGTAACTCGGGATGACTTTGGGGAGCGCTTATTGGAGGTTTTGAATCTGGCTTTTTTTGCGCACTAATATTAAGTGCCAAATGGAGTTCGGTTTTATAGCGATCGGGGATGCCAATATTGTCTGCCAGTAGGACCAGGTCTCGGATACCTTCTGACTCCTCACAAAAAAGACGGATAAAGCCATCTTTAGCAGAAAGTAAAAGCGCTTGATTGATCGACTGTCGAGCACGCTCAACATCGTTGAGTTTTGAGTATGCGAGTGCCTTTACTGACCAAAGTTCTATTAGATGTTTGATATGTAAACCTTGTTCCGCTTCATTAATCACACTTTGTAACTTATCGATGGCCTCCTGATAATGGCCTGTTGCAATAAGGACGCGAGCATTGGTGGCGACTATCAACTCCTTATTGATTGGTGTGGCGTCATAATTTGACTGGCTTGCAATGCCAATCCAGTGCACTGCCTTTTCTTTCTCGTCCAGAGCGAGATAGCAACGCGCAAGGAGTGAAGCCAGTGAAGGAGGATTAAACATCAGAGAGTCTTTTTTATGCTCATAAACATTCAAAGCGTCATCCAGCCAGGCGATAGCATTTTCATAATTGCCTACAGAAAATGCCAAATGGGCCCTGACGTACTGAATGAGAATGTGTTGGCCTGGCTCTGTCCCTGCCTCAAGGTGCTTAAGCAGAGGATTTATGTAAGACTCAGCCACCGTCAGCTGGTTTTTTTCCCGGTAAATTTGGGCTAGTGCACAATTCTGCCAGCAGGAGACCAGCTTAGGCTGGGCCGGGTCATGGTAGCTATCGATCCATAATTGATTGGCAGTGCATACCTCTCTGGCTAAATCCAACTCTCCTTGATGGTATAGAATCCAGCCTAGTAACCCTGTGCTTGACAGTACCGTTGTGAATTTTTTTTCTTTTTTGCCGTGCTGGATTGACGCTTCGAGGGCTGCTCGTGCCGACTTCAGGTCTCCCTTGGCGAAGCAATCCATGCCTATACCATAATAGGTTACCGACTTGAGGGGCATGTCAGAGTTGTCTAGCTCTTCAAGCACCTGCTTGGTCAGATTGCTTGCACTTTTCAGATCACTTTGCGATCGAGCCAGGTAAGAGCGAATTAGTGAAATCTCACTGTGTAAAGCTAACGCCTCTTGGGCTTCAGGGTGAGAGTCGCACACTCGTTTGTCTAATATATCCTCTAACCGCTCAAGTAATGGCGGAATAATGTCTATTTTATTCCCAAAGAAAAGTGCCCAGATTTTAAGCATCAATAACCGTGGCTTTTCATCCAGCATCTCTTCGGAGAGTAGTGATAGCCATTCAAGTACGGGCAGGTGGTGCCCTTCATGAATTAATGTGTTGCCCTGCTCATCAAGCACTTTGGCTAACCAGCTCCAATCTTTAAGTTGTATCAGCTGATAGATCGCTTCATGAACCTGGTTCTGTTGCAGTAGCCAGTTAATCGCACGTTTTTGAAACTGTTCTAACTGGTGTGGGTTATTCTGTTTTAAGCGTTGCAGCAGCGCTTCTCGAAAAAGGTCGTGGTACCTAAACCACTCGTTGTGTGTATCGAGCGGAATAATAAACAGGTTAATCTGGTTCAGCCTCTCCAAATAATGTTGGCTGTCGTTATGTTCTCTTAGCGTGTTACAAAGCCCTGCGTTTAGTCGAATAAGGCAAGACGTGCTGAGTAGAAACTCTTTAATATCGTCTGTTTGAGTGTCGAGTATTTCACTAAGTACATAATCACTTATTAATCTGTCTTCACCAGAATAATGTTTAAAAACATCAATATTGGTGGTTTGTGAGGGGTTTCCTTGCGTGGAAAATGCAGCGAGTTGCATCGCAGCGACCCAGCCTTCGGTCTTTTCCCTGACGATGGCAACATCTTCATCGGACAGATTTAATTCCATGTATTCGTTAAAGAATAGACGGCTTTCGTCTACCGAAAAGGCGAGGTCGTGGGCGTGAATTTCATCAATAATGTTTTTTACTCGCCAGCGCGCTATAGGAAGCGGAGGTTCGATACGGCTGGTGATAATAATCTGTACGCTTGGTGGGAGGTAGTCTATAAGGAATGAAATTGATTGATGAATCTCCACGTTATCGATTCGGTGATAATCATCAAGAATTAAGTAGAGGGGGTCGTTACTGTTGAGGGTTGTTATTTCGTTAACTAATGCCGTAACAGCCGCTTCAATAGGTAGTTCTTTTTGTGCCAGTAGCTTTTGAGACTCCGCCCCGATCGACTGGAAGGTGTTATTAAAAGTGCCGATAACATATTGCCAAAAGCGCAAAGGGTCACTGTCTGCGGCATCAAGTGATAACCAACAATAGTTACAGTGTAAGGTGTGCAGCCACTGGGTTACCAGTGTGGTTTTACCGTACCCGGCAGGTGCGACTACGGTTATCAACTTCCGGCCATGTCGCTCGCTAAGCCGACTAAGCAGTCGATCTCTTTCGACGCTTTTCGGATTATACGCTGGGGCTAAGTACTTCGTTTTTAATAACATTGATGTAGTGTCGACCTACTTGTCGGAGAATCAGCTGAGTGAAAATTGTCCCTTATTTCAACTGGTTGTCAAGCACAATAAACGGTTTAGCCGCAAGGCTGGAGCGTTATCGTATTAACCAGGAAATCTTACTCGCTTTAGAAAAATGCGTATTTTACACCAATAACCAATAAAATACTGGCCAGTGTTGGTTGTAGAATTTTATCGGGGAGTCGTTTACCTAACATGGTTCCTAAATGTATAGCCGGTAAAGAGCCAACTAAAAGGCTAAAGAGCAGCACAAAGTTAACATTGCCAAGCGATATATGGCCTAAACCGGCTATGAGTGTTAGTGGTACGGCATGGGCAATATCTGTACCAATCACTCTGATTGAGCTGAGGTGTGGGTATAATACCAGCAAAATAGCGGCACCAAATGCGCCCGCTCCCACCGACGAGAGTGTCACACAAATACCCAGCAGAACACCCATGAGTGTTGTAAGCCAGTTCCGGTTACGTGTAATAAATGAGTTTGCATGAGTGCGTGATTGGCTTAGTGCCTGAAGCTTCTTCTTAAATAGCAGCACAATTGACGTCAGCATGAGCATAACGCCT